>CADBME010000150.1 GCA_902795715.1 uncultured Lachnospiraceae bacterium
ATAGTCTCCATAGCGCTTGGCTAAATACTCCTTTGCCCCTACTGGGATTGGGACTTCCGTATCTTCGAACTTTACCCATTCAGCACTGTCAAACCACTTTCTTGGATATAACCATGTAATAAAAGGAAACATAGTAAACTCTCGAACAAACTGGGCATCACTATATTTTTTATCCGCTTGTGTAGCCATTTTTTCCAAGTAGTGCCACATAAAATACCTTGAATTTGCCTTCTTGAACAGACCAAGTATGATCTTTGCCGACGTAGTTACCACTCTATTTTGTCTTGCCGGCACTCTATCTGCTTTAAAAAGCGACCTACCAGCGGCTAATATCAATTGAATTTTCTGGCCTGTTTTTGATTTTGGACAAGCGTGCAAAGGTTCAATATCAATTGCCAGCCCTTGATTCACATCTAAATCGACTGTAGAGTCCGTTATAAACGTTGTATTATTGTCACGAATTGATCCAGATAAGGTATGATCGTTATAGTCTTTTGTTTGCAAGCAGAGTGAGTAATTTTCTTTGTCAGCCTCTTTTTCCCAAACTTCTACAAATCTTTCATAATCTGGAGCTGGAAAAATCATATCAATGTCATCGTCCCATGGTATAAAACCATTATGTCGCACAGCACCAAGAAGGGAACCAGCAAAGAAAAACACCCGGATATTTCTTTCCTTACAAAAAGAAATAACATACTTAGCCATTTCTAAGCTTTTCTCTTGCAATTGTTTCAGTTCTTCATTAGATAAGGCTATCAGTTTTCTGCTCATAATTTCCCTCTCAAGTTTTCGTGACATATATGATCTTTAGTCCGTTTCAAATATCTTGAAAATTTCATCTAATCTACTTATACAGCCACCGACACAGGTACAGGTTTTCTTTTTTTCAAAGGAAAGACCATCCTCATTCTTAAACCAAATGCTTTTTATTCCCATCTGTTGAGGTGCCTGAAAGTCTTTAAAAGGATTATCCCCGACATAAACCACATCAGCAAAATTCAATCTCCACTTCGTAACGAGAATTCTAAAGGCAATGTCGCAGGGTTTACGGAACTGAATTCCTCCTAGTTCATCCGTAATAATCACATCATCAACATCTAGTCCTAATGCGTTAATCTTGTTTCGTTGCCCTTCCGGTCTCCCATCTGTGATTATCCCGACCTTGATGCCTCGTTCTTTCAGTTTTCCAAGCAGTTCCGTAACACCGCTATAAAGATTGATGTCTGGCTTGTGAAAACGATAAGTATTAAGCACTTCCTCCTTTTTACACTCACATCCAAGCTCTCTAAGCAGCTCATCAATTGCAGGTTTCCCAGATTTAAAATAAGTCCAGAGCATTTCTTCATAACCGCCGCCAAGATAATCACTCACAGCTTTAAAGCCACTCTTTATATATTCCTTTTCTGGGTACAACGTGTCATCCAGGTCGAAAATCACGCCTTTTATCTGTCCCTCGCCTTCAGTAATACAAACAGACTGATCAAAGCGGCTATATATCGCTCCGTCGGCAATCTGATACTCTCCAGCTTCCTCGCCATAAAGAATTCTCAAAATCGCTTCTGCACTTCTAGCTCCTGCTTTCATTGAAAGTGGTGCTCCACCTCCAAAACGGGGATTGATTTCAATAAACCAATCAACGCCTGCATCGTCTCGGATAAGCTGAACCGTCATTGGGCCGCAAGGTTTGAATGCTTTGCAAAGCGCCTTCGCCTCTTCAATCATGGTTTTATCCATGCAGATCTGGGTCTTAAGGACTTCCCCCGCTCTTACTTGAAGTCTCTCACGGGGAACAATGGAAACTGGCTCTCCTTCCCTGTCGCAGAAGATATCAATTGTATACTCGTGACCACTCACGAACGGCTGAACTATGTAATCCTCTACTTGACTGGCATAAACTTCCAGTTCTTCTTTATTCTCGACCTTAAATGCGTTTATAGAGCTGCTACCGTCCTTCGGTTTAATAAAGGCCGGATAGCCGCTCTTATATTCCTTCCAATCATTGACAGGCATCGGTGTGTGCAAGCCGCAATCCGCGAAGAATTGACTCGTATAATTCTTATTCCGGCATATACGAATCTTGTCGGGAGAACTGATCATAACCCGAGTGCCAAATCTTTCAAACTTATCTTTGTTCTCACTAAGTACCAACAGGTCTGTGTCAATTGTGGGGATGATAAGATCAATATGATCATCAGCACAGATAGAAACCAAGTTATCTATATATACAGGATTCTGCATTGAAACGACTTTTCTTGCAAAATCACAGTACGCCAATGCCGGAGCCGTTCCAGCCATATCAGCACCGTAGATTTTAATATCTTTGTTTAGAACCAGCGCTGCATTACGAAAGGCTTGGAGCAGTTCAACCCTTCTGCCAACTCCGGTAAACAGTATTCTTTTCATAGAGTGATCTCCTGATTTCCCATAAACTCTTCCATAGTTGCAGATGTATCTGAATTTATCCCTTCTCTCCTCAGAACAGTCTGTAAGGTATCAAATACAATCTTCAAGTCTCCCAAGAACGTGATGTGATTTACATACTTTACGTCCCAGTTGAATTTGTCTTCCCAGGAAATGGCATTGCGGCCGTGCACCTGGGCAAGGCCAGTAAAGCCGGGACGGACTTCGTGCCGCCTGGCCTGATGTTCGTTATATC
>CADBME010000151.1 GCA_902795715.1 uncultured Lachnospiraceae bacterium
CAGCAAGGCCGATGTTGCAAAGAACAGCTATGCTTTCCTGGTAGATCAGAATCTTGGAATGATCGTACATCCTAATACGGCCTATGACTTTGATAATGAGCCCCACAAAGTAATGGAAGTGCAGAACTCACCCTATGCCGAGGTGGTTGCCAAAATTCGATCCGGATCAAAGGAGACGGTGTTCGTGAAGGACTATGATGGTGTCACACGGGGAATCGTCGTCTCCAGAATGGAAAACACGGGCTGGTATGTGGGTATTGCTACAAGCGAAGAAGAGCTGACGGTCGGTGTTGGCCCTCTGATACGGGACTTCCTGATTGCCTCAGTAATTGCGGTAATCATCGGGGGAATGATGACGGTATTTTTCCTGTATGGTCTGGGGAAAAAATATCAGACCCAGGGGGAAAAGGAGGCAGAAGAAAAAGAGACAGTAAAGAATGAGGCAGAAAAAAGCAAGGCAGAAGAAAACAAGGCAGAAGATGATGGGACAAGTGCGGGGGAGGTTGAAAAAAGGGCAGATCAAAGGGAGAAAAGAAACCATTTGCTTTATCTGCTTAACAAAGGGAAAGACTGGATAAGAGGGGTATCATCAGAAGAAAACGTGAAGGCAGGAAGACTCAGCAAACTTGTGCCGATTATCATCATATTTTTTCTGATGGCAGCCATGGTTACCTATACATCCCGTATCATCCAGAAAGTCGCAGTTGACAATATTCACGAGATTGGAGAAGATCGAATAGCTGTAGTCGCCGCACCTCTTGAAAACTATCTGGATATGACCAGACATACTCTGTGGGTTACGGCAGATACGGTTGATCATATGGTGCGCAATGGTAAAAGTACCCAGGAAATATTACGTTACATTACTGAGGAATCGGATAATCAGAAACAGCATTTTGATGAGAATTATTCCGGAATATATGGTTACGTCAAAGGTGAATATCTTGATGGTGCGGGCTGGACGCCACCAGAGAACTATGATCCGACAAAAAGAGACTGGTATCTGGGAGCACTGGATGCTAATGGTGAGACGGTAATTATTTCACCTTATGTAGATGCCCAAACAAACAACATAATTATTTCCATCAGCCGAATGCTATCAAACAAAAGGGATGTTTTATCCCTGGATGTTGCGATGAACCATATCCAGAAAATCGTATCCGAATTAAATATCAAGGAAAAGGGATATGGCTTTATTCTCAACAAGGATGGGATGGTGATAGCACATCAGGATGAGAAACAAAAAGGACACTATCTGACTGAAAACGAAAACAATCTCGCTCTGATGGACAAAATCCAGGAAGTAGAGAACGGCTATTTTGAAATGAAGATAGACCAGAAGCAAAGCACGGTATTTGTGCATGAGATCCAGGATCAGTGGTATATTGTAATCATTATCAGCAACGCCGAACTGCTCTCAGAGTTTCATCAACAGCTGGGCATCAATATCCTGATTTGTACGATCATCTCTATCCTGATTGCGTCTCTTTATTTTCTTGGGCAGAGGAACGAGCAAAACTATTCCCGCCGTATTGAAGAAATGCGCTCGGAAGAGCAGAGACAGGCTTTTGAAGCAAGAGCCCTTAAACTGGAGAAGGAAGCAGCTGACCAGGCCAATCAGGCAAAGAGTGATTTTCTTGCTGATATGTCACATGAAATCCGTACGCCTATCAATGCGGTTCTGGGAATGAATGAGATGGTTCTGCGTGAAAGTGCCTGGGCTGCCGGAAATGCTTCTGCAGAAGGATACGCCGATGTCTTTTCCCGTATCAACAGTTACGCCAAAGATATCGAAAGTGCCGGAAGCAGTCTGCTCTCGATCATCAACGATATTCTGGATTTTTCCAAAATCGAGGTCGGCAGACTGGAGATCGAAGAACGAAGTTACCAACTCAGCAATGTTTTGAATGATGTTAGCAACATTGTCTGTTTTCGTGCCATGGAAAAGGGACTCAGTTTTAAGGTGGATGTAGACGAGACTGTTCCCGACGGATTATACGGGGACGAAGTCCGCATCAGGCAGGCATTGATTAACATCCTGAACAATGCTGTCAAGTATACGGATCACGGTGAAATATGTCTGAAAATCAGCCGGGAGGCAGGAGAGCTGGAGATCGGAAAGACAATCAATCTGATCATGGCTGCTTCGGATACCGGCATCGGCATCCGTGAAGAGGAGATCGGTAAGCTCTTTATGAAATTCCAGCGTGTGGATATGGAACGCAACAGCACGATTGAGGGTACAGGGCTTGGCCTGGCCATCACCAACAATCTGGTCTCGATGATGGGAGGCCAGATCCGTGTGGAGAGCGTCTTCGGAGAAGGTTCTACCTTCACGATTACGCTGCCGCAACTTGTAGAAACCTGTGAATCAGTCCAGAATTCATTGAAGGATTTCGAGAATGACTGCTTCCCTGAGAAGAATTACAGGGAAGCCTTCCATGCACCTGATGCACGCATCCTGATTGTTGATGATACAAGGATGAACCTGATTGTCGCAGCAAGCCTTCTTTTGAAGACAGAGATGGTCATTGATACCGCTATCAGTGGTGAGGAAGCCATAGACCTGGCAGGAAAAGTTCAATATGACCTGATTCTGATGGATCAGCGGATGCCAAAAATGGATGGTACAGAAGCCATGCGGCTGATCCACCAACAGCCGGGCGGTCTCAACAGGAACACGCCAATGATATGTGTAACGGCAGATGCCCTGATTGGTGCACGAGAACGATATATAGAGCAAGGTTTTACGGACTATCTCACCAAACCCATCGACTCGGATAGTTTGGAGAAACTGCTGATAAAATACCTGCCATCGGATAAGGTAATCATGCAGACGGACGAAAAAAAAGAGCTGATGCCGGCAAAAGAAGCATCTGACGACACATTCGCATTTCTCCATGATGCAGGCGTAGATCCTAAAACGGGACTGACTTACTGTCAGGGCGATGAAAGCTTCTATAAAAGCCTGCTGATCGAATATCTTCATAGCGCGGAGCAAAAACAGGAAGACCTTCAAGTGTATTACGACAAAGAAGACTGGGAGAATTACGGGATCCTGGTGCACGCACTGAAAAGCACTTCACGTATGATCGGGGCACAGAAGCTTTCGGATACTGCTGCTTATTTGGAGGCGGCAAGTGCCCGCAGTGATACAGAGGCAATTCGACAGACCCACTCTGACATGATGGTTCAATATCATATTTTGACCGAGGCTCTTGATGCACATATGGATGCGGACAGAGGAGGAGAGGATGACTTCGAGGTGCTGGAATTTATGCCGGATCAGGAATGATCTGACCCCGAAAAGGTATTTGCTGTGATTTCAAAATACTTTGAGAAATGTCGGCGTAAGGATCTGAAATAATAAAGTGAGATGACAGATTATGGACCGGGAAACAGATAAAAGAATATATACCATGAGTCAGGAGAAAGCTGCCATAGCCGTGCTGAAAATGGGCCTTCCCCTGATCGCCGGGATGATCATCATGGTA
>CADBME010000152.1 GCA_902795715.1 uncultured Lachnospiraceae bacterium
GATCGTCATTGTGCAGGACTATCGTCGTGCCGGGCCTGATTTTCTTTCCATTTACTATGGTGCCGTTAACCGAATCCAGATCCGTAATGGTGTAATGGGTCTTTTCCCAGCGGATTACCATATGGTTTCGACTTACCTGCCTGTTGTCAATTATGTAATCGTTGTCTTTTCTTTTCCCCACGCGGAATTCCATCCGGTCGATTTTCTTAAACTGGCCTGTCCTGGTGTAATACAAACCGGCTGCCCTGGGTGGAGGGGTATGGGATCCATGGCCTTTATCCGAATAATGCCGGGCCCTCTCTTCCGGCAAAGGACCATGTCTTCTTCCCCTGTCCGGACCGGTCCTTTCTCTTTCCCTGTGCCTGGAGGCTTCTTTCCGGAGACGAATCTCTTCCTCATAAGAGTCTTTACTATAAGAATCCTTACTATAAGGGTCTTTGCTGTAAGAATCCTTACTGCCGTCGGAATACCTTCTGTCATTCTTGTCTCCGGACAGACCTCTCTGCTTTCTGTGACGGGCCCACCAGAATACTTGTTTCAGGAACCAGAGAAAGAGAAATAGGGCAATACATCCTAAAACAATCACAATCTTCCGGCTGGTCTTCATCTTGCGGACAAGCTCTTTCTCCGCCTCCGCAAGCTCCTTTTCGGCCTGGGCATACTGGTCCGGCGTCACTTCCCGTGATTCCAGAAGCTGGCTGCCTTTGTTTACAGCTTCTTCCAATTTCTTTTTTGACTTTTCTTTATAATTCTTGTCTTCCAGCAGGGTCCTGCTCTTGTCAAGAGTCTTGGTGAAGTCATCCCTCTGCCGGACCATTTCGTTGGTACTGTAACGTATCTTTAAAGAATCCAGAGTTTTTTGTATTTCGTCGGAGGGAATAGCATAGTAAATATTGGCATTTATATCCGTCTTTTGGGCATCATTGATTCCCACCAGTTCCCCCTTTTCATTCAAAAGAGGGCTGCCTGTCATCCCCACTTCCATTTTTGCAGAGTGCTGCAGATAATCACGGTTTTTATCGGCCGCATCCTTGTCCTGAATCTCACCAACACGAACAGTGACTTCTTCCTTTTCGTAATCTGATCCCTGAGTCCCTGCCGGATTGGCTTCCACAAATCCAAGTGCAATCACCTTTTCCCCGGTTACCAGGTCACCCGACTTGCCCAGCATCACCGGATCCTTATTCTTTAATCCTTCCGAACACTTGAGAATACAATAATTAAACTCTTTGCTCTTGGTATAAACCTCTGCATTCAGTGCTACATTCCCGGTTGTAGCAATTTTTACTACGCTTGTAAGGTTGACCTCTTTATCGTTCAGCTTTTTTTCTTTACAATATTGTTTTTTCTTCTTTTTCCCACAGTGGGCAGCCTTATATGTAGTCAGAATAAACACATCGTTTGACTCGGAATCCGCAGATATTACAACTCCGCTTGCATTTCTCAAATAGTCAATACTGCCGTCTTCCTTTTCAAATCCGGACCGTATCTCCACAATACTGTTCTTGACCGGATCAATATAGTCTTCCTTCTTTTCCTCCCTGGTCTCTGTCTTTTCTTCCGGCAGGCTGTCAGCTGCTTTTACCGGGAGGCACATGGTCATTCCCATGAATACCAGGACAGTCAACCCTTCTAAGGCCCATCTTCCTATTCCTCTATATATCTTTTCAAGCATGTGAAAACCTCTCGATTCCCGGATAACTCCAGTCTGTAAAACGACAAATCCTTCCATCTTATTTTCATAATACCTTGCCGGAGGATTTTTCGCAAGACCGGGAGCAAGATTCCCCGGCTGTCCCTTAAAGAATTTACAGATGATGAAAATGCCGCCGGGAAACAGGACATGTCCGGATCCGGCGGCAGCATCATCTATTCTGTATTATCTCCTTATTTAATCATTTTTGTTTTTTATTCTAATACTTCTATAATCAACGGCCCGGCGGCGGAAGAGTGGCGTCTATTTCTAAACGATAACATCACCTCGAAGGGCCGATGCTGCGGAAGCATTTTCTCTCTCAGCATTCTCATATTCCTGAGCCATCTGGTTGAGATCGGTCACATGCTCATTGATCATTTTCACCATCCGGTTGATGTCATCCTGCAGCTTACTGAACTGGGATCTGTATCTGGTTGCTGCGTCACCGCTCCATACGGCGCCTGTCAGGCTGTTTACAATACTCATCATCTGGCTTGTCGTACTTTTAATCTGGTTGCCGGTGCTATTGAATGAATTCGCTGTACTTCTTAACTTCGAGGTATCTACTTTAATGGTTCCTGTCATGATTCTTTCCTCCTGTATATGTAAAGACTGGTATAATTATCTCTTATTATCTATGTTATGATGTATCCTTTTGTAAAAAGGATTCGACTGGTCTTATCTGAATCTGTCTGCCGGTGCAGGCTTCGCCGGTCCTGGCTTCCTGTCTTTCTCTAGTACTTTCTTGTGGTAGCGGTAGCCGTATTCTTGCGCTCTGCTGCCTCGTACTTCTGAGCGATCTGAAGAAGGGACTGAACATATTTCTCAATCAGATCATGGAAATTCTGCATCTGCACTATATCTTTATGAAATGCGGTTTCAAAGGCTTTCTTTGCCTCACCATCCCACATGCCGCTCAGTCTCTGCTCTGTAGTCTGGAGATTGGTGTAATATGTTTTAAATGCACTGTTTTTGCTCTTAAGCTCGTTTGCCTTGCTGCGAAGCTGAGATGTTGATACCTGAATTGTATTTGCCATGTTTGTATCCTCCCTTTTGATTTTTTCTGCGATTCCTCTATGAATCTGTATTTTGCTTTACATTGTTTTCTTCTTAGTTATAGGTTCGTTCTTTTGCGATCTGCCTTGCTCTCATTTCTGCATTGTAAGTGTTCCTGGCAATGGTCCGCACTGTCTTTGCCGCTTTCTCAATCTCTTTTGCCCTGGTCCGGATCTCTTCCGCCAGCTTGTTGCCTTTCCGGATAAACTTTACCGAGGAGTCACTTTTCCAGGCTCTGTTGATCCGTGAAAGACTGGGGGTAAATCGCTGATCAGCGACTCGTCTGAGATCGGCTGCAATCTGATCCAGTTTTTCGGCCTGTTTCATGGCTTTATCGTATTCCATGCGGATCATGCCCAGCGTCTTTGCCATATCCTGTCGTCCCCCCTTTAACTGATTACATCAGACGGGAGTGATCCCGCAAATGCCTGTGCATCTTTTTCTGCTGTTTCGTAAATGCCTGCCATCTCAAGAAGATCTCTGGGATGTTCCCTGAGTCTTCGTATAATAAGTTTCACATCCTCCTGGCATTCCTGATAAATCTTCTGATGCGAGTTGCTGGCATCTCCGGCCCAATATCCTTTGGTTCCACGAATCAGCTGGGAGGCCTGAGTCCAGTTTTTCTCGAATGCGTCGATCTTATTCTGGATGGCTGCTGACTTTGCTTTCAGCTGCTGGGGGCTTACCTTTAATGTAATATCCGCCATTTTTCGACCTCCTATCCTTTCAATGCGTCTACCAGAGCGGATACCTGTTGTTCGCACTGGTCATATTTTTCGCGGGCCTGGCTCTCAAAGCTCTGCAGCGACTTGAGTTCCGCCAGAACTTCCCTGGCTGATCGGATGTCATCTGAAACTGCTTTCTGGAATGCTGTTTTTGCCGGCCCAATCCACATGCTGTTCATCTGACTGATCTCTGACTGAATATCTGTAATCTGCCTCTCCATGGTACGAATCAGATTTCCAACGCTGTCCGCATCTCTTTTTAACCGCCCGGTATCGACCCTGATTTCGCTGCTCATCCTTCTCCCTCCTTACTTCTTTTTTCCCGGCACCACAACTTACTCTGAGCCTGTGCCATCATAGCTGAAAATGCAGGTTCATTTCTCCAAGCAGGTTCCCATAATCCGAAAGACTGTTCAATGAAGTTTTCTTTCTTGCATGGAAGCGGGCCTGGCCGTTTTCCAGAAGATCGATGACATCTTCTTCACAGTCTTCGTAAAGTGAAAGGATCCGGATCAGTGTGTTTCCCAGTGCCCTGACTGCTGCTGCAGTCCTTCTGCCTGCTTCGCACTGACCGAGAAGCTTTGCGGAAACTTCTGAAAGCACATCGTCATCGAATTGTTTCAGTGCGGCGGCAACCTCCTGGATGTCGCCGTTTCTTCTTCGGATCTGCTTTTCACATTCCAGAATTTCCTGTCCGTGTCTCATTAAGGTTCCGGTTAAAAGCTCTGTTCTCATGTGTCCCTGTCCTTTCATGTTTACATCTTACATGAATTATCAAAAAAGTGGGCTGTTATTCCCTGAATAACCTGTCTGTCACCCTGAACGACCTGTTTTGTCTTTTCCGGCCTATACAAAGAGCAGCCTGCTTCCGTCCCGGATACCATTTTCGTAGAGAGTCTTTCTCCGGTCGAGCACTCTCTCCTCGTCCATGGAACAGAGCATGAAATCACCATAGTTTTCGGGAACCGTACTTTTCGTTTTCTTACACAGGATTTCAGCCAATCCTTCGATAATTCGATTTACAGGAACATTTTCATCCAGCTCATAGTCGTCCTGTTCGTCAAGGGCCGGTGCATAGATTTCTGTTATGATCACGGCTTACTCTCCTCCTTTTTCATGGATTTCAGATTATACTTCTTTTTTTTCGCCACGTGTCCTGCCTGATCCCGCAGAAAACGGGACAGAGTCTCCCTGTCCCAGATTCGGAAACGGTAGGACCTGGAGTCCGTCCTGCTTTCTTCCAGAAGCGCTGACCGGTCCCCGTCCCGGTAGATCAAAAGCAGGGGTTCTTCTTCCCGGTTCCATTCAATCTTTATGCAGGAGTCCGCATCTTTCAGGATTCTTACCAGGTCTGAAACCGGCTTCTGCAGGCGAATGACCTTTTGGTCCCAGCTGACATAGCCTTTTTGATAAAGTCCGGCAAGAATCCGGTGAATGTCTTCCTGTGTCAGAGAATCTCCTTCTCCCTCTGCCCTGAGGGAAAGGCCGAACCAGTATTTCATACTGGCCCCGGCCAGGAGGAGTTCCAACTCCCTGCCTTCTATATAATAGCTTTCCGTCCTGTCCGGATTTCTCTCACTATCATTGAAAGTATTGAGCTTTCCATCATTATAGTGCTCTATCTTATCCGAGTGCATTCAGATACTCCTTGACTTCTTTTTTGTAACTTCTGGAGAGGGGAACCTCCATATTGTCATCCAGCAAAATTAACCCTTCCGAAAGGCGGACACTCCGTATCATGTTTTTGTTGACCGCATAACTCCGGTGGCATCGCAGAAAATGTTCAGACAGGCCTTCCATAGCCTGGGACAGGGTTCCGTACTTCAGGTATTCCGTATTTTTCAGCCTTACATACAACCTTTTTTCCCTGACTTCGATGTAATAGATTTTTGAATAGGGGATGGCCGTCTTCCCTTCCCGGGTCTCCAGAAGCATTTTTCCTTCTCCATCTTCCTGGTTTCTTTCCCGAAACCAGGCTCGAAAAAAATCTCCGACAACCTGTTTTTCCTGTTCCCGTGAGTATGGTCTGATCAAAAGAGAAGCAGCCCGGATTCCGGGATTCAGATAGGACATGGGGGAAATGCTGGCATCCGCAAGGAGAAGGAGCTCCGCTTCCTCATTATTGGAGCGAACCTGCATAGCTGTGGAAACACCATCCCGGGGACTTACATCCAGAAAGGCCATATCCATAAGATTTTTGCCGGAAATGTATTCCGAAATCCCCTTGTTCTCCCATACACATGCTACTTCAAGGGCCTCATCGGAAAGATAAGCCTGTACATCCCTTGCACAGGCTTCCAGACTCTTCCCTTCTTCCTTGTTTTTATCGTAAATCAGTAAAGAAACCACGGGCTACCTCCTTGCCAGAGGAATAACCACGGTACGTGTATCCTCCTGTCCGTCCATACTGTCCGGAAGCTGACCGATTCCGGCTTTGGCCGGTTTGGTCTGATCCATAAAGGGTATGTAATCAAAAGTCAGCATGGGATTCTCACTGACCTTTCCTCCCAGATGGATTCCGGTGTGATAGGATGTAAAGAAATCATAGATCGGATATCCTGCAGCCATATCTCTCCGCTCCAGGGCCAGTTCACTGAAAAAGTAAATATTGTGGAGGGCACCTTTTTCCAGAATGTTTTCCAGGAAGGCCTTCATATCCAGTTCAGCCGTGTAAATCATATCCGTAAACCAGTCCATACCGGCCAGGAAGATAAAGTAAGGCTGTTCTTTTGACATGGCTTCAAAAATCTCATCTTCATCCATATCCATGCCCAGCCACTCCCTCTTCATCTTATTTCTGCGCTGGAATTCCGGCAGCAGATCTGCAAATGCTTTAAAGACAGACTGCTCGTCATTGGCATAGATTATGGCCTCCTCATCTTTATAGCTCTTATATACTCCTTCCGGTGAATCTAAAAGGATTACCCTGCTCTTCTTGTCAAGAGCCGCCTGTATGCAGACCTTCATCAGATTACTCTTTCCGGTTCTGCGGCCGCCCCAGATCATATAGCAATAAGTATGCCGGAGAGGAATTCCATAAACATTGGCGTTGGACTGATCATAGCCGATGGGCAGATAGTCAGCAGACCGGGACATTTTTTCGTAGTCCTCCAGTTCGGCAAAGAGACTCCATACCGGCTTCTCAGGAATCTCGGGAATAGGCCGTGCTCTCTTACCTGTCCATGCCCGGCTCATGGTAAGACATTCATTTTCAATCTTTTCCATACGCTGGTAGTCATTCTCCGCAGGCAGGGCCAGGGCCGTCTGGTATTCGAGGATTTTCTTTCCCAGGTAGGCAAGGCCTCTTCCCCGGATTCCAGTTTCCGGCAGGACCTCGATCTGCATATTGTGGAGGAGGTCTCCGTAGGCAAAACGATCGGAAAGGCCAAGGCAGAGTATGGTATTGAGGTTCTCTCCCACCCTGTTTGAAATATCATTCATCCCGAAGCCCGCTCCGGAAACCACAAGGAAGATACCGTAATTGACTCCTTCCCTGGAAAGGCGGATCATAATCTCCTCGTAGCGCTCTTCCGTCTTTTCCTTAAATGCAGCGTAATTGTCCACCATGATGACGACAGCCGGGATGGTCACTCCGTGGACCCTGACATACTGGGAATAATTTCCTCCCCGGAAAAGACCTTTCCTCTCCTCGAGGATGTTCTCCATCATACGGAAGAATTTTCCGATTTTCTCTATATCATTTTCATACATGACACCCCCGTTGTGGGGTGCCTGAACAAAGGCTTCTGCCATTTTACTGCTGAAGTCCAGGGCATAGATGTTAACCAGATCCGGAGAGTAGGAAGTAATCAGGCCATAATACATGGTCTGGAACAAGGTACTCTTTCCCGTAACGATGTTTCCGCATACTCCGATATGTCCATCTCTTGCAAAATCCACGATCAGGGGAACCTGTCTCTGGTTTTCCGGATCGTCAAAACGTCCGATCACAACAGGCAGTCCCCATTCCCCCCTGATGGGTTTCCAGTGACCGTCAAATCTACCCGCAAGATACTCCTCAAATTCTTCCAGATAAATTTTGTCAGGAAGAACCGGCATCCACAGCTTGAGCGGTTCCCTGTATCGAAGGCTGGCAGCCATCCTGGCCAGATATTCTTTCACGGCTTCAAGCTGGGTCTTCTCTTCTCTGCCTGAGCTTACCCCTTTTTCCCGCTTTTTCATGGCGGTTTTGACAGGGTTGCCTGTGTATTCCACCTTGCCGTTGGTCCGGATCAGTCTGGCTACATCATCCACCTTGTCCTTCATATTCTCATCGTAGACTGCCCCGCTGTAGCCTGACTGGAAAAGCTCATAGATCTCATCATTACCCACCTGCAGGTAGCAGCGGCCTGCCTGAGTTATGTAAGCCGCATCCGGCTTGTGGAGCATGTCATTGCTGTCCTGACGGTCCTGTACTCTCAGGCAGAGTCGGAACTTGGAATTACTCCAGATATTGTCATCCACAGTCCCGCTGGGCTTCTGGGTTGCCAGAATCAGGTGGACACCCAGGCTTCGTCCGACCTGGGCTACGCTGATCAGTTCTTTCATGAATTCAGGTTCTTCCCTCTTTAACTCGGCAAACTCGTCGATGACGATAAACATATGGGGAATGGGATCAGCCGCATCTCCGTTTTTGAAAAGTCTGGTATATGCATTGATATTATTTACACCGTTTTCATTAAAAATACGCTGACGTCTACGATTTTCACTCTTGATGGAAATCATGGCTCTCTTAACCTGGTTGCCGCTTAAGTTAGATATCTGTCCGATCATATGGGGCAGACCGTCAAAAAGATTGGCCATGCCGCCACCCTTGTAATCAATCAGGAAGAAACCTATATCATCCGGACTGTAATTCACGGCCAGCGATAGTATGTAGGTCTGCAAGGTCTCACTTTTTCCGGAACCGGTCGTGCCGGCTACCAGGCCGTGGGGGCCGTGGTATTTCTCATGGACATCCAGATAGCAGGGAGCTCCTCCGGCTTTCTGACCAATCTGACCCCGAATGTTGTCATAGACCCTGTTTTTGGCCCATAGTTCAGCCACCGGAAGATCCTCCGGTTTGTTGACCCCGAACATGTCAAAGAAGGTCAGATTTGCGGGAATCTCTCCGCCCTCTTCCAGCTCAATAACCCGAAGCCCGGACAGCCTCCTGGCAAAGGCATCCAGGTCTTCCTCGGCCAGATTGTCAAACTTCACAGCCTGTCTCTGGTCCACACGGTCCGTAATACTGTACATGCCCTGGAAATCCCCGTCATTCTGCAGGACATATTCGCAGCTGTTGGGCAGTTCCTCATATCGGTCTACGAGGAGGATGGTGGTAAGGCCCCAGACAGGATTGGTTCCCAGGGCATATTTTGCGAAAATCTCTCCCTCCATCAGAGAGGGATCGGATAGAATTACGATATAATAAGGTTTGGGAATCTTTTCTCCCTGATGATCGGCCGCTGCTTCTTCCCTTTCCCGAAAGGTTCTGGTCAGTTCATAGAAGACATCCGGCGCATCCCTCGAGTCCAAAGCTGCAAAACGGGTCTTTCGGTCTTCAGACCAGCTGTGGGGAAGCCATCGGACAAAGGAAAGGGCTGCTTTGGCCTCTTCCTGGTCTTCCCTGCAGATTACGGCAATTTTGACATCCGTATAGCAGGTGTTGGCCGCCAGCTGGGCGCAAATCACCTGTGCCACATGGTAAGCCCCTTTCCTTCCCTCTCCTCCCACAATACCGATCAGAGGATGATCGGCAAAGTCCAGAGTAACAGGCACCTGATAGAGAGTCTGATAATTTTCTTTGATAAAGACCGGCTTTTTGGCCAGCTCATCTTCATAGATTCGAAAACGCTGTTTAGGAATGTTGATATCGATCTGGAAGGGAATATCCCCGATACCTACACGGTGGACCAGCAAATCATCATGACTCCGGTTCCTGTTCCAGAGATTTCCCGTCTTCCCGTCATAGGTCAGACATTCCTGAGCCTGGGGATATCTTTTTTTCAGCATAACTTCCGTATCCGAGTATTCCTGACGGATATGGTCAGTTTTTTCCACCAGATATCTGCTGTAAGCGTCAAATCGTTCCTTCTCTTTCCTGGCCAGATCCTTCTTTTTCTGCCGGATGTTGACCAGGGACCAGATGACTCCCACCAGGGCTGAGGAAAGAGCCATGACCAGTCCGGAATACATGTACAAAGAAGACGCCCCTCCTTCGGCCGAAGAGGCGTAAACCATCATCAGACATCCCAGCAGCATAGGAAGAGCCATGGTAAGGGAAGGTCCAACCGCCATGAGCAGAGACTCTTCCTGGTCCCTGGGAAGTTCCGGCGGTTCCTCGATCTCGACCGGTTCTTCATGAAGCATTTCGTAATTTCTGGGATAACGGTGATAAATGGCTTTTCCGGGAGAGTGCAGTCTCCCGGAAATAGCCGATGCGTTAATCCATTTATCTCCGGTATAGGCTTCCATGGTATCCCGGCGCACCTTCACCATACTGTCCCTGACATCTACTGCCAGAATCTGGCCAAGAAACACCATGTGCAGCCCCATAATGTTGATATAATCTCCAAATCGCAGGTCAGCCTGGTCTTTAATACTTTCCGAGTTCACGTAAGTGCCGTTTCGGCTGTGATTGATGATACAAAAGCCTTTTCCCTGCCTCCGGATTACAGCATGGTCTTTGGAAACCAGGTTCAGATAGCTGTAGGAAATATCATTGTCTGCCCCCTTACCGATCCGGATTTCAGGCAGGTGGGAGATGTCATATTTCCTGTAAGCATGAAAAAGAGATTCCTGGCTGCGGACAATCATGTAAATGATGTCCTGATGCCGGTTGAGTATCTGGAAGACATCCCCGTCCTTCAGACTGCTGCCGTCATAGGTCCTGTCTTCTTTCATAAGACGATAGGAGGGGTCCATCTTAAAACTCCAGACATAATCCAGAATCTCCATCTTCAGGCAGATATCCTCCCGAATATGGAAGACATCCCTTGTCAGTCGGATGGCATGGTCTGCATTGTTCACAGAGGGCAAAATAAACTCCCTGAATACCGATTTGGAATAAATAGAGATAATCATGCTCATAGTCAGCCCTGCCTCCGTCTGTCATTGTAGAGCTGGCGTTCAAGAGATCTCTCCCTGCTTTTTTTCAGCCTTTCCTGTTCCTGTTCTTTTATCTCCTTCTTTTTAGAAGACAATTTCCGGATCAGAATGATAAGCAGCAGAATCGCCACAAGCTCATATATAATGATGGCTGTGTCAGAATAGAACATTGCCATAAATCTTCTCCTTAAAACCCCGGTAGGAAGCCTTAGCTTATTTCATGCTTCCACCTGCATCGGGCGCCAGGCCGGCCAGGTCGCTGTTCCCGCCCATGTCACTAAACTCACTGGCTCTGTAATGTTTGCTTTCACTGATCAGACAAAGCTTATACTTGCCGTCGCCGGTCACATAATAATCTGCTTCATCGGGTACATAATCCCTGATCTGTGTGGTGGAAAGGCCGAAAAGATAGTGTTTCAGCTTTTCAGAATATTCCTGATCCGACAGAGCTTCCTGGTAGTAATCATAGCCTTCCGTATCCGGAGAAAGACTTGCTTTTAGCTCACTCATGTTGTCATCCCAGGTGGAATCTATCTCATACCACTTCCCATTCAGTTTGACCACATTCCATGCATGTCCACCCATGGAGCTGGTATTGGCTCCTGCCTTGCCGGGAATCACTACGGCTTCTATGCCGAACTGGGTCAGAAGATATTGGAAAGCCAGAGAGTATCCGTCACAGACCGCCGTGTTCCTGTCGCCTCGGGAATTCTCCACCAGAGCACCGTAAGCCGTGTGGGCCAGGTCACTGTAAGCAGCCGGATCGCCACCCATCTCCAGTACTTTTTTATCATAGCTAACCATTTCACAGAGTTTATCATGAATTTGCCTGGTTTTTTCTTCATCCGAAGCATTGGTATCGATCTGAGCCATAAAATCATCCGCCGCCTGGTTGAAAGCTTTCATATCCTGCTCAAAACCGGTGTAGGGCTGAGGAATAGAAAAGTAGAAGGTCTGATTATCCTCTGACCCGCACTTAATACTGGCCTTACTGTAATTGTAAAGCCAGAACAGCTCGGGATGATCAAAACACAAAGCCTGATAGGCCAAAAAATAGTCGGTTTGAAACTCTTCTTTACTAAGGGGCTGAGAAAGAGTTATATTAATGTAATAATCAGCAGAAACCGGATCCTCCGCTACCATATACATGGCCTCGTAAAAATCTTTCACCGGTGAGGTCAGCGCCTCATAATAGTAAAAATGCTCCGCATTGTTTATAAGAAGCCCCTCCGAAACAGAAGGAGTGTAAGCCCGGATCGCCCTGTCAACCCTTTCCACATCCTCCTGTGTATACTTTTCCATATCGTTGATCTTGTTGATTTTCCCCATATCACCCGTAGGCAAAGACTGATTCAGCTGCAGAACCTGGTCTGACCCGCCTGTTTTCTCCCCTGCAGACCGGTTCTTTTTTCCGGAAGTTCCACAGCCTGTCATAAGACCGATCAGGAGAAGTAGAGCCAGACCGAAGCTTGTCAGCTTCTCTAAAGTCTTTTTCATTATAACTTCCTCCTTTTAATGATTCACACGGCTTTCCTCTTTTTCACAAATTCTGCAGGGAAGGCTTACCATGATTTCCGTACCTTCACCTTTGGCACTATCGATCTGAATAGTCCCGCCCATCAGATCGACAAGGTTTCCGGTGATGGCCATCCCCAGACCTGCTCCCTGTATTCCGTGTACTTTCGTATCTTCTACTCTGGTAAAAGGTTCCAGGATGACTTCCTGGATCTGTTCTCCCATTCTTATACCGTCATCTTTGACCTGGTATTCATATCGGGCATATCCTCCCACAGATGAGCTTCTCTCAACAATCTGCAGCCGTATCTTTCCCCCATCCGGAGAAAACTTCACCGAGTTGGAAAGGATATTCAGAAGGATCTGTTTGAGTCGATCTCCGTCTGTAATGATGTCCTCATGAGAAATATAGCGGGTATCCACAGAGTACTCCAGCTGCTTTGCTTCCACATCGGCTTTTATGGTCTCCTCAATAACACCAAGCACATCCGGAAGGTGAATCTGCTCTTCTCTCACGACAATTTTCCCGCTCTCAACACGGCTCATCTCAAGCAGATCATTAATCATGGTCAGCACATGACTGCCTGATATGCAGATTTTATCCAGATTGTCCTTGAGAAGCTCTTTATCGTCCAGATGAGAAGATGACATGGCTGCAAATCCCATAATGGCATTTACCGGAGTCCTCAGGTCATGGGACATATTGTTGAGGAAAGTGGTTTTGGCTTTATTGGCCTGTTCTGCCGCATTCAGAGCCATAGTCAGTTCCGCCTTCTGTCTCCTCGCTTTTGCGGATGTCGCTGCAAATTGATAAATGCAGATCAGGGCTCCCGCAAGAACCAATATACTAATCAGACCAATATGGTCACGGATTACATCCAGGAAAGTATAGGTGTAGAGATCATCCGTATAACGGTAGGCCAGATTCAGAGCATAGTCATCGCCCAGCAAACTGACCCCCCGGTTTATAAGCTTTAAGAGTCCTTCATTTCCAATAGGAACAGCAAAGCAGCGCACGTCATCATTTTTCAGAGGTCTCATCACCAGCTCCCTCCACCGGCCGTTCCTCATAAGATCGCTGGCCCGGGCCGTGGTCAGGACCGTACAATTTGCCTTGCCTGAACGTACGGCTCTGAGACAATCCTCAATCGTGGAATAATAGATGATCCTGGCATCCGGAAACCAGGTTTTAATATAATAATCCTGCAGGCGATTGTTTTTGTTGACGGCAAATTCCGTCACCATATCTTCATGGTATTCCCTTTTGCAAACCAGCTCAACCGCAGAATACAGGAGAGATCTTGAATTGTAGATACCGCTTTCTTCCGAGTAATATAATCCGCCACCTACCGGGAAAGCCATATCCACCTCTCCCTCTCTGACAGCGGAAATCATATCGTCATAGCTTTCATAGCCTTTGTAACGAAGGTCCAGGCGGGAAAGTCCCAGCTTGTCTTTGATGGCTGGCATAATGTCCTTGACCAAACCTGTAGCCTCTCCATTCTTCTTTGTATCGCTGCAGGGAAGATAATGGTCCAGATACCCGACCGTCAGAGAATTGTGATTTGCGATCCATTCTTTTTCATCCGGAGAAAAAGTCAGTCCTGACATACTGACCGAAAAATACCTGGAATGAAGCAGGGATACAAAATCCGGCTCATTGGTCTGCATCTCCGCCTGGGCATTGTCAAGCTCATCCAGGAGGTCTTTGCGCCGGATATTGACACACAGATAGTACTCCGATGTCCCTATGGATGAAATAATCTCCGCATTATTCCGCCC
>CADBME010000153.1 GCA_902795715.1 uncultured Lachnospiraceae bacterium
CTCTGATCCCAAACCGTTCCATATCAAAGAGGGTGGGCGTCAGAGGATGTTCAATAGTCTCGTACAGATCCCACATCTCCTCTTCTTTAAGCCTCTCCCTGAGGATGCCGGCAGTCCGCAAAGGAACAGAAGCAAGGGCACCCGCCAGACGGCCGGCATTTTCATCCCCTGCCGGATCAAAGTGGTCCCCTATCTTCTCCTTGCCGTAAATCTCTTTACGGGAACTGAGAGTTTCCTTGAGATAGTCTCTGGCCAGGTCCTCATATTCGTAGGTAGATTGGATAGGATTGATAAGATAAGCCATCACGCTGACATCTTCAATCTGATCCTGGTAATCTCTCACCTTCTCTTCAAAATAAAGAAGAGCCTTGTAGTCAAGAACGGCCAGACTAATCCCCTCCGAGAGCAGATCCAGAACTTTCCGGCGCAGATCTTCCTGGGCCAGGGACTCTGAGACAGGAAGCACACAGGTTTTTACATGGTCATCAACCATGTAGGAAAGGGAAACTGCATAGTAATTTCCTTCTTCCTCCAGAAGGCCCAGCCCGGCCTTTCCGGATTTAAATGCCTCGGAAAATACCTGTCCGGCCTGATCCGGCTGGCTGATCCAGGTGACCGGAGCGGCATCAGAGGACTTCTCCTTATCGTCAAAATAATGGAGCAGGCTCTTTAGTTCAAGATCTTTAAAAAGTTTGTAGGCATTGCCGTTAAAAAGGGTGCCGATCCTGGCATCCTGAAAATGATAGTCCAGCTGACAATCGGTTTTGATGGTGGCCAGATCCCTGCTCATGATAGCCTGATCATAGTATTCCCGGAGGTTATTCTTTGCTCTGGCCGGTTTGATTTCATCAATATGGTCATAGGCATTTTCTATAGTATGCCATTCGGCAATGATCTTTCCGGCAGTCTTTTCACCGATACCGGGAACACCGGGAATGTTGTCGGAAGAATCTCCCATGAGCCCCTTCATCTCTATGAATTCTCCGGGACTCACTCCGTAAAGGTCCCTGACGCCATTTTCATCATAATCCTCCGTAACTGTCTTGCCGGCCCGGGTTCTGGGTATCTTGATCTTCACGTGATCGGTGGCCAGCTGGAGAAGATCGCGGTCGCCCGATACCGTTACCACCTCAAGACCTTCCTTCACAGCATCCACTCCAATGGTCCCAAGAATATCATCGGCTTCGATTCCTGCCTGGGTGACCACCGGGATTTCCATGGAGCTAAGAAGCTCCTTCATGACCGGCACCTGCTCTCTGAGCTCATCCGGCATAGGATTCCGGTTCCCTTTGTAGTCCTTATACTGGAGGTGGCGGAAAGTAGGCTCTTTCCGGTCAAAAGCCACCAGAAGGTGGGTAGGATTTTCTTCCTCTATATAGCGGAGCATAATATTTAAAAATCCCAATATGGCATTGGTATGTTTGCCCTGGGAATTGGTCAGGTTGGGCACTCCGTAAAAAGCCCTGTTTAAAATGCTGTGACCATCGATGAGCATGATTTTGTCAGCCATCTCTTCTTCCTCCGTCTTAAGTTTTTCATAGGGTTCTTTAACAAGGACCTTCCATATGCCTGCACAATCAGTCTTATCCATGGAAGCAAAGGCATGGGATCTTATTTATTTAAGCAATGATTATGCTGCTTAAGCATTGAGAAGAAATGCCTTATATCCCTTCAAAGCCTCGTAGAGGGCGGCCTTGCTGATCACTTCCCAGGGTGCGTGCATGCTGAGAACGGCTACACCGCTGTCCACGACCTCCATACCATAGAGGGCGGCGATATAAGCAATGGTTCCGCCTCCGCCAAAGTCCACTTTGCCCAGCTCGGCTGTCTGGAAAGCTACATGATTGTCATCAAATATTCTGCGCAGGTCTGCCAGATATTCTGCATTGGCATCGTTGGATCCTGACTTGCCTCTTGCACCTGTATACTTGTTGAGTACCAGTCCTCTTCCCAGATAGGCACTGTTCTTTTTCTCAAATGCTTCCGAATAAGCCGGGTCATAGGCAGCGCTGACATCAGAAGAAAGCATTCTGGACCGGGCAAGAGTTCTCCGAAGAGACAGGTTGGATGGATAGCCGCAAAGAGCAAGGACTTCCGCCACGGCATTTTCAAAGAACATGGATTCCATTCCTGTCGCTCCCACACTTCCGATCTCTTCCTTGTCAACCAGCAGGCAGCAGGATGTTTTCTCCGCGTCATGGGTTTCCATCATGGCAAGGAAGGAGGGATAGGCACAAACCCGGTCATCATGGCCGTAGCCGGCGATCATGCTGCGGTCGAGTCCGCAGTCCCTGGCCGGACCTGCCGGAACCACCTCAATCTCCGCCGAGAGAAAATCATCCTCGTCGATCCCATATTTGTCTTCCAGAATCTTCAGGATACCGGCCTTGACAGCATCCCGGCTTTCGTTGCCTTCCTTTGTCTTCTCTTCTTCCGGGTCAGACTTATCTTTCTTTTCCTCATTGTTAATCCGGATAGGACGGCTGCCTACCAGAATATCCAGACTCTCCCCGCTTACAACCTCCGATGCCTTTTTGGCCATCTGCTTGCCGGCCAGATGGATGAGGAGATCTGTCACATAAACAACCGGATCTTCAGGGTCCTCTCCCACGAGGATATCTACTTTGCTTCCATCCTTTTTGACGACTACCCCGTGAAGAGCCAGGGGGAGAGCTACCCACTGGTATTTCTTGATTCCACCGTAGTAATGAGTATCCAGATAGGAAAGCTCTGTATCTTCATAAAGAGGATTCTGTTTGATGTCCAGTCTGGGGGAATCGATGTGGGCACAGAGAATATTCATTCCCTCTTCCACCGGTTTATTTCCGATTCTGAAAAGGGCTATGGTCTTTCCCATCAAGGACGCGTAAACTTTGTCTCCGGCCGTCAAAGGCTTTCCCTCACGAATCTTCTCTTCAAGCGACCGGTAACCCGCTTTTTCTGCTTCTTTCCGGAAATAATCCGTGCACTCCCTCTCCGTCTTACAAATGCTGATAAAATTCCGGTAAGACGCAGCCAGGTTTTCCAGTTCCTTCTCATCTGCCGGCATGTATTCCGGCCAAACATTTTTTTTCATATTTGTCTCCTTTGATCATCCTGTTTATGTCAAATATTTATAGAATATTGATGACCTTCAGATCATCATGTTCCAGTGTTTCCAGATCCATCTCGGGCAATTGGGGATGTTCTTCCGGATGGTTCTCGCTCTCATCCGGATTAAAGATGGCAAGCAATGTATCTTCATTGACTTCATCACCCAGCTGTACCAGGATCTGTTCCACGGTTCCATTGATCTTGGCTGTGATAGTCGTCTCCATTTTCATGGTTTCAATAACCATCAGACTCTGATTCTTTTTCACATAATCTCCCTCCCGGATATGGATTTCAATAATCTTTCCGGGCAGGGGAGAACCCAGATGGCCGGGATTGCGATGGTCTGTATGAAGTTCACGGTCGGCTTTCACCTCAAAGGTCTTGTCAAAAATCTTAATCTCGCGAACGAATCCATTGACTTCGAACTGGAGGGTCCGGTAGCCTTCCAGGTCCGGCTCTGACATTTCCAGGAATTTGATCAGAGTGTCCATGCCGGGTTCAATCTGGATAGTGGTTTCCTCACCGGCTCTCAAACCATAGAAATAAACATGACTTTCCAGTTTGGAAACATCACTGTAAGCCTGGAAGTGCTGGCAGTAATCGGCGTAAACCCTGGGATAGAGGGCATAGCTCAGTACCTTCTGCTCCATAACTCCCTCATTTTCCATGATATCCAGGTAATAATTATCCTTTAAATGCTGTGCGATAGCGTCAAAATCTGCATCCGGCAGCAGACTTCCCGGACGAACCGTAATGGGTTCCAGATCCTTGAGCACAACCTTCTGCATCTCTTCAGGGATTCCTCCCTCCGGCTGGCCGTATTCCCCCCGGAAGAACTGAATGACCGAGTTGGGGAAGGAAAGATTCTTTCCTTTCTCCAGGATGTTTTCCTTGGTCAAGCCGTTTTTCAGCATGAAGATGGCCAGGTCGCCGGTGGCCTTGGAGGATGGGGTCGCCTTGATAATATTTCCCATCAGGTCATCGGCATCCATGTAGAGTCTCTTGACATCATCAAACCGTTCCATGGCTCCCATTTCCCGGACCTGAGCAGCAAAATTGGAATACTGTCCGCCCGGGATCTCATACTGGTAAATCTCGGGATTGGGAGAGTCCATATCGGTCTCAAACTCTTTATAGACTTTCCGGGATTGTTCATAATACCGGTTCATGATCAGAAGCTGGGCCGGATCGAGACCTGTGTCCCGCGGGGTTCCTTTAAGAGCTTCTACCAGGGCGTTCATGGAAGGCTGACTTGTCAGAGAACTCATGGATCCAATGGCGCAGTCCACAATATCAACGCCGGCCTCGGCTGCCATCAGGTAGGACCCGATACCATTTCCACAGGTATCGTGCATGTGAAGGTGAATGGGAACCTTAAATTCAGATTTCATGGCTGTGATCAGCTCTTTGGCCGCATAGGGTTTAATCAGTGCCGCCATATCCTTGATGGCGATGATGTGGCAGCCCATGTCAACCAGTTCCCGTCCCTTCTTGAGATAGTAATCAATGGTGTATTTTTTCTCCCTTGGATCGGTAAGGTCGCCGGTATAGCATATGGTTCCTTCGGCAATCTTGCCGGCCTTGAGTACCTCTTCCACCGGCAGTTTAAGATTTTCCATCCAGTTGAGGCTGTCAAAAATCCGGTATACGTCCACGCCGTGATCGGAAGAAACCTTGATAAACTGCCGGACCACATTATCAGGATAGGCTGAATAACCTACCAGATTGGAGCCCCGAAGCAGCATCTGGATAAGGA
>CADBME010000154.1 GCA_902795715.1 uncultured Lachnospiraceae bacterium
ATGCAAAGTGCTAATTTATAATACGGTATCATATCTTTTTGTTCACCTTGATAGATAATAGCCTTTCCATTCTCATTTTCAATTATTTCCTTATAATTCAGATCATCACACCCGCCGCAAATATGGAAACTGCAGTGAGGATATTTTTCTTTGATTTTTTTTGCAGCATTAATGTATAAATCGATGCCTTTTTCTTTCATTATCCTGGCAATAAAAAGGAATGAAATGCAATCTGTCTCGCTAGGATAATCCATTGGTTGATGCCTTTGTATATTTACTCCTGACCCGGGCAAAACATAATATCGTTGATTCGGTTTGATTACTTTCCTTGAAAGAAAAAAAGACTTATTATCTTCATTCTGAAAAAAAACCAATGAGGCGTTTTTTAGTCCTTGTCTGTAAAGAAAAACTGACAGCATTTGCAGCATACCCGGATATTCCACTGCAGTACCCAGCCCTGTTATATTTGCAATAGTTCTTTTGTGGAGTTTTCTGCAAGCGAATCCTCCATAAACATTAGGCTTAATATTAAATGTTAAGACCAGATCTGGTTCTTCTTTATAGATTATTTTTTTCAGGTCTGAATACAGTTTTAGATCGTTCAGTGGGTTTTTCCCATGCCTCCCAATACTAACATGAATCAATTTACATCCCATTTGAATCAGTTCTTCTTGAAAAGCTTTCAGTTCTGAAACAATAACAATTGTATGCCCGTTCTCAACTAGTCTTTGAATGATTTGATCCCGAAGATTATAAATATATGTTGTATCATTACCTATAATCATTATCTTCATAACATCCCTGCCTATTTTTTTAATTCTGCTGATAAATCTTCCGGATCAGAGAAATATGTTTTTTACTGATCATCATCCTCATGTATTTCCTGTAATGCAATCGCTTCTCTTTCTAGATCTTCCTCCATAGCCGTAATCCCGGTAACTCCTTCTGTGCTTTCTTTTTTAACCAAAGCCATCACCGTTGCAAAGCACAGCTGCAAATCCACAAGAATATTCATATTGTTGATATAAAGTAGGTCAAACTCTAGCTTTTCATACGGAGATGTGTTGTATTTCCCATATATTTGGGCATAGCCTGTTAATCCCGCTTTAACTTGGAGCCGAAGTTTAAACTCTGGCATTTGCTCATAATACATTTCAGCAATTTGCGGGCGTTCAGGTCGAGGTCCTACCACAGACATATCGCCCTTTAGGATGTTCCAGAGTTGAGGCAGTTCATCCAGTCGATATCTGCGGACAATCCTGCCCACTGGCGTTACACGGTCATCATTTTCTCCCTGGCTGAGCCTGGCGACTCCATCCTTTTCTGCATCTACTCGCATAGATCTAAACTTGAGTATCTCGAATTCCTTTTCATCTCTTGTTAAGCGGGTCTGGCGATAAAAGACAGGCCCCCCGTCGGAAAGTTTAATTGCTATGCTTGTAACCAGAAAGATAGGACTTAAAAGGATTAATGCAATACCTGAAGATATAATATCAAAAGCACGCTTAATAAAAGCATATTCCGGACTGAGTTCTTTTCTGGAAATGCTGAGAACAGGCGTATCAAAAGCTTTCGCGTGTTTTGCGTCCTGCATGATCGTATCGCCAATATGCGGCAAGAAGAACCCTTGAACATTCTTATCTTTACAATACTTGAGCAATCCGTTCCGGCATTGAGAATTGATGCCCGCTACAAAAATCGTGTCATACCCTTCAAGTTTTTCGCGCAATTCCCTAAAAGACCCGTCATATTGCAGTTCTTCTGCTATCTCATAATTTCGTTCAATCTGTTTCCCTCTGATGTTTCCGAACCGAATCTTGTCAATATTATTTCTATAGATCAGCAGGACTTTATGCCTCCCGCATATTTTGTAGAAAAAAGCATCACCAAAGTAAGACCAGATAAAATTAATAAGGAGTTGAATCATCAGCATCGGTAAAAAAACCAAAGGATTATCGAAATGGTTCCAGGCTATGGAAACAATAAGATATACCAGAATAATGGAAATAACCTGAGATAGAAATTGGCCAAAAACAAGAATATGTATTTTTGCAGAACCCAAAAGATATGCATTATATGTTTTGATAAAGAATACCATCAACACGCAATACAGGACCGTTACAAAGTAATTATACCGAAACCCGTATGCCACTACCTTTGTCAGGCTTCCGTATCGAAACAAAAGGAAAGAGAGGTAGAAAACCACAACACTTAGCAGCAAATGTACTACCTTGATGCTAAATAGCTTAAATCTGGTTTTTTTGAAATAATGGGCCATTTTATTAATCTCACCCAACATGGATATTTCATCTCTCTTTCTCATGTTTAGGAATTTACAAAATCATTTTTTCAGAAACTAATA
>CADBME010000155.1 GCA_902795715.1 uncultured Lachnospiraceae bacterium
CGATGCCTTGACCGGTCTACCTTGTTCATCAGAGAGTCTGATAAAAAGCCTATTATTTTGAATATTAATGAGAATAATATGGAGCTTCGCATTGCTTCCGAGATCGGTTCCATGAAGGATGAGATCAGCCTGAAAAAAGAAGGGAAAAACCTTGTCATAGGATTTAACCCCAGATTTCTTGTGGATGCCCTGAGGGTGATCGATGAGGAAGAGATCAGTATTTACCTGATCAATGACGTGGCGCCCTGCATTATAAAAGATGAAAATAATTCCTATCTTTACCTGATCTTACCTATTGCCATACCAAATTATTAATAAAGGAGATTTTATGCAGGAATTAAAATTAAGAGATGAATATATTAAGCTTGGCCAGGCATTGAAGGCTGCGGGTCTGGTTTCTTCCGGTCTTGATGCCAAGATCGTGATTAAGGAAGGCCTTGTAAAGGTCAATGGTCAGGTGGAGCTTCAGCGCGGGAAGAAGCTCTATGATGGTGCTGTTGTCGAGTTTGAAGGAGAGCAGTTCAAAGTAACAGGACATTAAAACGGATAAAGCCTATGTTTGTGGAATCAATAGAACTCAGCCATTTCAGGAATTATGTGGGAGCTGATATTTCATTTTCTCCGGGAATCAATATATTTTACGGCGATAATGCCCAGGGGAAGACGAATCTATTAGAGGCAGTTTATGTCTGCGGAACTTCCAGATCCCATAGAAAAAGCAAGGATAAGGAATTGATCCATTTTGATCAGGAGGAAGCCCATATCCGTCTGCGTTTCAAAAAAAATGATTTATCCCACCGGCTGGATTTTCATTTAAAACAGAAAAAGCCCAAGGGAATTGCCATTGACGGAGTTCCCATCAAAAAGAGCAGCCAGCTTCTGGGGATGCTTCCGGTGGTATTTTTTTCTCCGGAAGACCTGGGTATCATAAAAAACGGACCTTCTGAGAGAAGAAGATTTCTGGATATGGAAATGAGCCAGCTGGACAGGACTTATCTTGCTTATCTGTCAGACTATAACCGCCTTTTGACTGAAAGAAATAATCTTTTAAAGCAGATTTCCCTTTTTCCCCAGCTTCGTGATACTTTAGATGGGTGGGATGAACAGCTGATCCGTACAGGATCTTATATTATAAATAAAAGAGAAGCATTTATGGCCAGCATGGATGGGTTGATGGAGGATATTCACTTCCGGCTGACCGGAGGGAAAGAGCATATTCGTGTTTATTATGATAAAAATATATCAGAACAGGATTTTCGGCAGAAGCTCGAAGAGCGAAGAGACAGGGATATAAAGAACGGAAGCACCTCGGTGGGACCTCACCGGGATGACATTGCTTTTTTGATCGACGGTATTGATATACGAAAATACGGATCCCAGGGACAGCAGAGGACTGCTGCCCTGGCTTTAAAATTATCAGAAATCAGAATGGTAGAACAGGTGACGGGAGAGAAGCCTGTTCTTCTTCTTGATGACGTTCTCTCGGAACTGGATGGTCACAGACAGAAGTTTTTGCTGGAGAGTATTTCCGGGATACAGACCTTGATATCCTGTACTGGACTGGATGATTTTGTTCAGTCAAGGATCTGCATGGATAAAGTTTTTTATGTGGAAAATGGTACAGTTACCGTTTCAGACATTGAATATCATTAATGTTTTATGTTATAATATTAGAATACACAGGGGATAATTTGTTAAATTGTTCCCATTTTAATTGACAGTTTGTTCTGGAAGGGCAGGGGTTTTAACTATGAAAGAAGAACAGATTCAGGCAGCGCAGGAATACGGTGCGGATCAGATTCAGATTTTGGAAGGCCTGGAAGCTGTAAGAAAAAGACCTGGTATGTATATCGGCAGTACTTCTTCTAAGGGCCTCCACCATCTGGTTTATGAAATTGTGGATAATTCCATTGATGAAGCTCTCGCAGGTTTCTGTGACAGTGTGGAAGTATACATTAATAAAGATAATTCTATTACAGTCCGGGATAACGGACGGGGTATTCCGGTGGGGATCAACAAAAAGAAGGGGATTCCTGCCGTTGAGGTGGTCTTTACCATTCTTCATGCCGGCGGCAAGTTCGGCGGCGGAGGATATAAGGTCTCAGGGGGGCTCCACGGAGTGGGAGCTTCAGTGGTAAATGCTTTATCTACCTGGCTGGAGGTGGATATCAGCAGAGAAGGAAAGGTCTATCATCAGAGATATGAGAGAGGAAAGGTCATGCATCCTCTCCAGGTGGCAGGCTATACGGAAGAAAGAGGGACAGAGGTCCGTTTTCTTCCTGATCCGGAGATTTTTGAAGAAGTAGTCTTTGATTTTGATATATTAAAGCAGAGACTGAGGGAGATGGCCTTTCTTACCAGAGGGCTTAAGATCACTCTTACAGACCTGAGGGAAGGTCAGGAGAAAACTCTTACATTCCACTATGAAGGCGGGATCAAGGAGTATGTTCAGTACCTGAATAAAGCCAAGTCACCTCTCTATCCGGAGATCATTTACTGTGAAGGGAAAAAGGGCAATGTCCTGGTGGAGGTTGCCATGCAGCATAATGATTCCTTTAATGAAGGGGTATACAGTTTTGTAAATAACATTACAACTCCCGAGGGAGGGACCCATCTGGCCGGCTTCCGGAGCGCATTGACCAAGACCTTCAATGATTATGCCAGGGGCAGTAAGATGCTCAAGGATAATGAGCAGAATCTTTCCGGAGAGGATATCCGTGAAGGGCTTGTGGCTATCATCAGTGTCAAGATCCCGGAGCCCCAGTTTGAAGGCCAGACCAAGCAGAAGCTGGGCAACAGCGAGGCCAGGGGAGCTGTGGACAGTGTTGTATGTGAACAGCTTACTTATTTTCTGGAGCAGAATCCTTCCGTTGCCAAACAGATCTGTGATAAGGCCATCCTGGCACAAAGGGCCAG
>CADBME010000156.1 GCA_902795715.1 uncultured Lachnospiraceae bacterium
ACGACGAGGACATCAAGAGTCTGGACTCTGCCACGGCCAGGAAAAACTGGAAGCATGTTGCTGCCTGCATGAAGTATCCCAAGAAGATGAATGAGCCATTTACCCTGATCTTTAAGGAGCCTTATCTGCGCAGGTCTCCCGTCTATGAGAGATATCGTCTGGTTTTCCATGAACTGACCCATATTGTGGATTACATGGATTATGCAAGACTCAACCACCTCTCATCATACGAAGAGCTCTTCAGGAATCAGGAAACGGTCCTCTTCCAGAACTGGTCCGAGTACCATGCGGAGCGAAGGGGCTATGCCGCCTGGCTCAAGCACCGTTACGGTGTGAAGATGGATTACGACACCAGCAAGCAGAAACAGGAAATCATGCGGAAAGAAACCGTCAGCAACATCATGTATTATGGCGAGCATTATACCAATACCGCCGAGTACGGATCTTCCAGGCAGATTTATTTTACCATGCATCTGCTGGCCCGTATGAGCATATGGATGCAGATGCTGCCTGTCCAGGTAGGGGAAATCCTCTGCAACGATCCCTTCAACTACCGGGGTATGGACTGGATCAAGAAGCTGATGGCGCTCTTTGCCAAATACCCCAACATTGAACAGATGAACGATCATTTTATCGAAATCGCCCGGATTGTGGCCGAAAATCTGGCCTTAACCAAAGAACAGCTATTTGAGCGGGTATGATTTGAAAGAGATACAGCTATTTAAATAATAATATAATAATAACGAACAAAAGCGTCGCAGTAGAGATGTACCCATCATATAAAAACGGGCAGATCTTTACTGCGACCTTATTTTGCGGGCAGCGAGTTCAGGAAGCGAATCCCCTCTTTTTTACTTGCTTTCACCCCGGCCCTTTTTCAGGTAATCTTCGATCATCTGCAATTCTTCAATCATCACACAGAATGCTTCGTCACCGGAACGGACTCTTTCCATACATTCATCCAGGTCCATCCAGCGAACCTCAGCGACCTCTTCCTCCTGGAGGGTCAGGTCCGATATTTCAATCGGTTTCAGGCAGATATATACCCGGCTGATTTCATTATTATTGAAAATCTTCCCATGGAATTCTCTGATAAAATGGTAGCTAACCTGGCCAATGGGAATCAGATCCCCGGCAGCTGCTTCCAGCCCTAATTCCTCCTTCATTTCGCGCAATGCGGAAGACAGGTAGTCATCTCCGGCTGGTATATGCCCGGCAGAGGAAATATCATAACATCCGGGGTAGGCGTCTTTATTGGGGCTGCGTTTCTGGAGAAGAACCTGACAGGCCCCCCTCTTTTTCCTTACGATCCACACATGACTGGTAGCATGCAGGTCTCCGTCCCGGTGAATCTCCTCTCTTTCTTTCATCCTGCCTGTCACTTGTCCCTTGTCATCTCTGATATCAATTAATTCCATTTTTTCCCTCGTCGTTTCCTGAAATTGCACCTGAAAGTCCGCTTTGATTGCCGGAAGAGCTCTTTTTTATCACCGGACGGTCTCCTACTGCTATTGTTTTTTGTCAAATCCTTTGATATAATTATAAAAACAAAATCTTTTCATGTTGGGAGGCAAATAGTATGAAACATATGGGTTTAACAAAAATCGCTATCGAGCACATTACAATTGAGCATATCGGATTCGTTCATCATCCCTTCGGTGTTGAATTACCTGTATACCTTCTGTAATCGAAATTACAGAATCTTACTCTATTCGGATATATGCTGATCATAGTCAAAGAGTCCTTTTCAGGGCTCTTTTTCTTTTCTTACAGACTATGCACTGACTCGAGGGCGATCATTCCGCCTTTCATGGAAGACCCTGTATCCCACAGTTCCCGAAAATCAACCAGAAGCTTTTCCCCGTATGTATGATAATAGACATGGAGACCATCTTCTCTGTCCTCATAACCGGTCAGAGAAAACCAATGCCAATTCAGATCCTTCAGGTCCTTGTTTTTGTGGGAAAGAATCAGGCAGGCGATGGGAAGATTTTTTTTCATCATCTTCTTTACAAAACTGCCGGCCTCTTCATAGGAAGTGTCTCCCGGACACAGTTTATATTCCGGTTCAAATCCCCTGTCCCTGAGATAGCTCTGAAAACCCGAGGTAAAAATCGACAGACGGGTCACGCCGTTAAAGCGCGGGCGGATATAAGGTTTCAGTATCATGGCATACTGATCGTAATCCTCCTTTGTCATATGATCCGGATCGTAGGGACAGCATTCCGAAAGGCCGTAATTCCTGGACAGGCAAATAGCCATATCCCCTGCTGCCAGGGCGGCGCATCCTCCCAGATTCATCCAAAAGTCGCTGCACCAATCCTGACTTCCTCCCGGGCTTCCCTCAATTTCATAATAATCGATCTCAAACTTATCTCTCATTTTCTTCCTCGCCTATATAGACCCTGGGCACTCTGGGACTGATTCCGCAGACGAATTCATAATTGATGGTACCTACAATGTCCGACAGGTCTTCCACCCGAATCTCTTCGGATCCGTCCCGACCGATCAGGGTCACCTGATCTTCTACCTTTACATCCGGAATATCCGTGACGTCGACCATCATCTGGTCCATACAGACCCTGCCCAGAATCGGTGCTTTCTTTCCATGGATCAGGACCCATCCTTTGCCGGATAGAAGTCTGGGATAACCATCCGCGTATCCTATGGAAACAGTAGCAATCTTCATAGGCCGGTCAACTATATAAGTTGCTCCGTAACTGACACCACGGTTCATTTCCGGTTCAAAGACATGGACGACATGTGCTGTCCATGTCAGGGCCGGTTTCAGATCCAGTCTCTCCTTCATCACCTCATCCGATGGATAGAGCCCATATGTGATGATACCGGACCGGACCATGTCATACCTGTGATGATCAAAATCCATGATTCCGGCGCTGTTGCAGATATGGCGCAGGGGAATCCGGACACCTGCCTCTTCCACCTTTTCAAGGAAATGGTCATAACGTTCCATCTGCTCATAACTGTAGGCTTTGTCTTCCTCATCAGCACAGGCCAGATGGGTAAAGATTCCCCGAATCTCAATTCCCGGCATGGCATGAATTTCCATCATATCGCGGAAACCCTTTTCATTGACCGGAAGTCCGATCCGGGTCATTCCCGTATCAAGGGCAATGTGTATGGGTGCTGTCTTTCCCTGCTTCTGTGCTTCCTGTGACATTGCCCGGGCTGTTTCGACAGAGTAGATAGTCTGTTCAATATCATACTCAAGGTTTTTGTCATACAGGGAAGGGGAGTTATAGCCGAGAATCATAATCGGGAGATCTATCCCTGCATCGCGCAAAACGATTCCCTCATCAATGGTAGCTACCGCGTAATAATCCACGATATCATGAGCAGCACATGCAACCTCCACAGCCCCGTGACCATAGCCGTCGGCCTTGATAACTGCCAAAAGCCTGGCATCTCCGATCCGCTTTCTCACCTCAAGGAGGTTATGCCGGATGGCTTCAAGGTCAATCCTACACCAGGTTCTCAAGTATTCTTTTTTGTCCTTAATAGTCTCTTCCACAGTTCTTCTCCTGAATCAGTTTTTCCAGCGGAACCGTCTTGACGGTTCCTCACTATGTAAACGATATTCTTTCTTCATATTTCATAATGGTTCGGTCATTCTTCATCATCAATCCGAAGAAGGGCCTGATACACTTCTCTTTTTTTCATGCCCCGGTCCTTTGCCACAGCCTTCATGGCATCCTTGCGGTCAACCCCCTTTGAAAGGTAGTGTTCCATATGTTCCTGAATCGTCAGCTCCTTCCACCGGTCCTGCCTCTCCCGGGCAATCTCCGAGGGGTCTTTTCCGGCTACCACCAGAACATATTCACCGCGGGGATCACAGGTCTCATACAAGGCAAGAGCTTCTCTCAAAGTGGTCCGGGTCACCGTCTCATATCTCTTGGTCAACTCCCTGCAAATGGTAAGACTGCGGTCTCCTAAAACATTTTCAAGCTCTGTCAGGGTTTTTTTCAGACGGTGGGGTGCCTCGTAGAGGACAAGGGTCCGGCTTTCATTTTTCAGTGACTCAAGAACTACTTCCCTCTCCTTTTTATCATGGGGGAGAAAGGCCTCAAAGGCAAAGCGTCTTGAAGACTGCCCCGACAGGGCCAGGGCATCCACGCAGGCACAGGCTCCCGGCAGACCTGTCACGGTAATTCCGGCGTCCAGACACTGTCTGACCAGTTCCTCTCCCGGATCGGAGATTCCCGGTGTCCCCGCATCGGTTATCAGGGCGACCCTGTCTCCTGCCAGCATCCTTTTTACCAGATATACCGCCTTATCGTACCGGTTAAACTCATGATAGCTGGTCATTCTGGTATCGATGTCAAAATGGTTTAACAGCCGGATACTGTTGCGTGTGTCTTCCGCCGCAAT
>CADBME010000157.1 GCA_902795715.1 uncultured Lachnospiraceae bacterium
TCCTCTCGTCTACTATCTATATATTACTATATTACGTGAGATATCGTTCTTAAAATTGTATTAAGACGTTGTGTAAAAATCATTTGTGCACAATTAGATTTTATCTTATAATAAGTACAATTACATTCATTCAAACGGAGGACATGATATGAACGAAACAATCAAGAACCTTCTCGAACGCAGAGCCTGCCGTGCATACGAGGACAGACAGATAACAGATGCAGAGCTTGATACAATACTTGAGGTCGGCACATATGCTCCAACCGGAATGGGCAAGCAGTCACCTCTCATCGTTGCAGTTCAGAATCCAGAGACTTTGAAGACTGTTGAGAGACTTAATGCTACTGTTACAGGAAATCCCGACGCGCACACCTTCTATGGCGCTCCCACAGTAGTTGTAGTATTTGGTGATCCCACTCTTCCCTTCGGAATCGCAGACGGTAACCTCGTTATCGGCAACCTCTTAAACGCAGCACACGCAGTTGGCGTTGATTCATGCTATATCTGGCGTGCTGAGGAGAGCTTTGAGAGTGAAGAGGGAAAAGAGCTTAAGAAAGCATGGGGAATCCCTGACAACTATGTAGGTGTCGGAAACGTAATCCTCGGCTATGGAAAGCCCGGAAGCATCGGTCCCGCTCCTGCCAGAAAAGAAGGATATATCAAGAAAGTTTAATATCTTTTTAAGTCATATTGGTTAAGAAAAAGGATAGAGCCGGGCAACTCTATCCTTTATTTATGCATTTCCTATTATCCGCTTTGCTTAAACCATTTAATTATTGCACATCTGAAATCTCACAAATAATACCTCTTTACATTTTTATGCTATATTGTATAATTCAATTAGTTAATGCTTTTAATTAATACACAGAAGGGATGTGATTATATATTACCTGATCATCTTGATGAACTGGAGCTCTGCATCGGAAGCGGTTATAACAACTTCAGTATGAATCGTGGAAGCTTCAATTATAAGCAGAAAATAACCAAAAAAATAAAACTGATAAAAACAGGAACTGAAACAACAAACGGCTCCACTCTCCTTTCTTATAAGGAGCCCAAAGGAAGTGTAGAACATAAGCTTGAACTAAAAGAGCTGGGAGAAGGATACATGCGAATTGCTTACATCCCTTCCCCCGGAGAAGATCAGTTCAACAGGTTCTGGCTGAGTTTTAGGACCAACCCCTCCGAACACATCTACGGCTGTGGTGAAACCTACTCAAAGTTCGATCTTAAGGGTGAAAAGGTTCGCATTTTTGTCGCAGAACACCAAAATGCCAAGAGAATAGGCAGAAAACTGATCAAAGAAAAGCTCCTTGGGAAACACCCGGATTCTACTCTGCCTTTTGGGAAATATGAGTCCTACTATGCTCAGCCCACATTTACATCCAGCGATAAATATTTCTTTCACGCTGACCTTAGCTCATATTCTGAGTTTGACTTCAGTGCGCCCGAGAGAATCACAATATATTCCCAGGAACCTCCTGTGATATATATTCGAAAAGCAGACAGTTTCCCTGCTCTCTCGGGATATCTTGCGGATCTTTTGGGACATCAGCCACTGCTCCCCGACTGGGTATATGAGGGTGCGATCATGGCTGTTCAGGAAGGCCCCCAGAAGATTGATGAAAAGATAAAAAAGGCCCGGGATAAAGGTGTAAAGCTCTGCGGAATCTGGTCTCAGGACTGGTGTGGATGCAGGCGAACGGGCTTTGGCTATCAGGTCATGTGGAACTGGCAATGGGACAAAGAACTCTACCGCGATCTTGATAAAAAGATTCCGGAATGGAAAGCTCAGGGAATCAGGTTTCTTGGTTACATCAACCCATTTATTGCCATAGAGGGTGAGCTCTATAAAACCGCCACGCAAAAGGGTTACTGCGTGAAAGACAAGGACGGAAAAGACTATCTGGTTACCATAACCACTTTCCCTGCAGCCATGGTGGATCTGACCAATCCCGAGGCCTATGACTGGTACAAAACTCTTATTAAAGAGAACATGATCGGCATAGGTATGGGCGGCTGGATGGCAGATTTTGGCGAGTATCTGCCAATGGACTGCGTTCTTTTCAGCGGCGAGGATCCTCAGAAGGTTCACAACAGATGGCCTGCTATCTGGGCAAAACTCAACAGGGAAGCTATAGATGAATGTGGCGTCTCAGGAGACATCTTCTTTTTCACCAGGGCCGGACACACAGAAACCGTGAAATACTCATCAATGATGTGGACCGGAGATCAGCATGTGGACTGGTCCATAGATGATGGAATAGGATCTGTCATTCCCGCAACTTTGTCATTGGCCATGAGTGGTTTCGGCCTGACTCACTCAGATGTCGGCGGCTATACCACCATAATGCATATGACCAGGTCAAAAGAGCTGTTGATGCGCTGGGAGGAAATGAACATTTTCTCTCCTCTCTATCGAAGCCACGA
>CADBME010000158.1 GCA_902795715.1 uncultured Lachnospiraceae bacterium
AATCAATGCTTTCAGACATATACGATCCTTTGATAAAAGGAACCACAAAAGGATTATCAATCCCCGCATCGATATCCTGCTGAGTGTAGCGTTTAAATACCACACTGGCAAAGTTTCCGTTACTGATCAGGGAAAGAGCATCCTTAACAGCCTGCCCCTTTAGGTCAATATCATCATCCTGCACAATATATACTTCCAGGATGGTATTGTCATCGGGATTCGTCTGCATGCAGTCTTTATTGGCTTCATCCAGGGCTGTTACCTTTTTACTTGGAGTTACACCTTCAGGGATTACCGACTTCTTTGCTTCCGTCGTTGCTTCCGTCGGAGTTTCCTCATTTGTAGGATTCTCTACATTCCCGGTATTTTCATTATCCGTATTTTCCGGCTGTGGATTTCCTTCGCCCTCTCCGCTGCCATTGTTCTCTCCTCCGCTGCCACCGGGTGCTGCTCCTTCCCCGGTTGGTGTATCCGTTCCCTCACCGGGAGTCTCGCTGCCGTTTCCTCCTTCCTGACCCGGATCTTCTCCGGTCGCTTTTACAACCGTCCCAAAAGGATTATCCATCCATGTCAGGGCCTGCTTCCACATGGAAGCAAATGTATTCCCAGCGGGAACTTTTGCATCGTCGTCGCTGTCTGTGCCGTCATCCTCATCATCATCCGAGTTATCCAGAAGACCGGTGTCTTCGTATGTGTCCCTTCCGGTTTTCCGGAGGGTGGCAAGGGCATTTTCCCTGTTTTGCACATCTCTTTCTCTTTTGAGGACTTCGATTTCCTTGAGCTTCATATCCAGCTCATCTCTTCTGCAGTCGTAAGTGACCAGGACGGCCCCTTTCTTGACCCGCTGCCCGCGTCTGACATGAATTCTCTTTAATTTCAAATCCGAGCGCTGAACAACATTCTGGCTGAATTCATCTACGATTGTCCCCTGCATTCTGGTTGTATCACTGGAAAAACTACCGATATCACCTAAACCGGAAACCGGGTAGGTCGTTACAACCGAGTTGTTCTTTTTGGGAACCAAAAGCATTGCTGCGACAATCAGGGCGATAATGCCTGCTGCTGAAGCGGCGGCGATAATTATTTTTTTTCTTTTGCCCTTATTCTCCTCCAAGGCCGTCACCCTCCTTTCTCATCTCCGCGTGGGAATATCATCATAGATCTCCCCGTCAAAAATGTGATAGGTCTTTTTCGCATAAGATGCAATGTTTGCATCGTGTGTAATCATAATGACCGTTACTCCCTCATCATTGAGGCTTTGGAACAGCTCCATGACCTGAGTTCCGGATTTACTGTCCAGGGCTCCGGTAGGCTCATCGGCCAGGATTATTTTCGGATTATTTACCAGGGCCCTTGCTATGGCTACCCTCTGCTGCTGACCACCGGACAGCTGGTTGGGCCGGAAATGAACCCGATCTTCCAATCCGACTCTCTGCAGGGCCCGGAAGGCGATTTCCTTTCTCCGCCTTGGAGCCACACCGGCATAGATCAAAGGGAGAGATACATTTTCCAGGGCACTCTGCTTAGCAAGCAGGTTAAAACTCTGGAATACAAAACCCAAGGTCTGAAGCCTTACATCAGACAACCTGTTTTCGCTCAGCTTGCTGATGTTTCTTCCTGCCAGGCGGTAGACACCTTTTGTAGGCCGGTCAAGACAGCCGATGATATTCATCAAAGTGGTTTTTCCGGATCCGGACGGACCCATGATGGCCACATATTCCCCCTGGTCCACAGAAAGATTGATATCTTTCAGGGCGGGAATCACCAGCTTATCCTGATAATAATCTTTATAAATGTTTCTCATTTCCAGTAACATAGCACAGGCTCCTGTTCTCATGGTGTCTCGGGTTCTGATTTGAAAACAAATGACAATTACATTTAAAAATCATGGACAAGTCAATCAGAACCGCTGCTGCGATTCTGATTGAAATGTTCCTGCAATATTCTTTCAGTCCCTACTCGTCAATTTCAAGACCTTCGATCTCTTCCAATTCAGTGGATTCTTCATCGCCTTCTTCCTCATCGAAACCGGCTGCATCCTCCTGGTTGGTTGTCGTTTCCATTCCTTCCTTGGCATTCAGGTCTGCGGCAATCATATCATCCAGACTCAGCCCACCGGTTATCTCGTAGGATTCTTTGTCCTCATCGTATTTACCGACTTTAACTGATTTTTTCACCAGACGTCCTCCCTGGTCAGCCATCACATAATACTTGCCGCCTTCTTCGTGGATGTAGCTTCTCTCAAGAACGATCTTGGAATCCTTGGCCTTCTGATCACTCGCCCCGTTACCGTCTTTATCAATTTCGATAAGGACATGCTGTCCCAGCATGAGTCCCTTGGATGAATCAAGGACAATCACAGCAGGATACTTGGTATCAGTTTCCGTGGTGCTGCTGTCAGTGAAACCATAATCTTCTTCCGAAGTGTTTTCCTCCTCATCGGCTTTCTGATCGGTCTTTACTGATTTGATCTTGCCATACCAGGTCGCATTGCTGATGCGGGACCGGATGATAACTCTGGTATTTGGCTTAAAGCCTTCACCACTCTGCATACTGGTCTCAGGGAATTTGGCCTTAACCTGATAATCACCTTTGGCCACAATAACCATGTAAGAATTATCCGTATTCTCCTGGCTCGCGGATTCCTGCTCACCGTCATCGGTCGATCCCTTGCCCAGGGCGGTATTGATCTTTAAGACCTGTCCATTGGTTTTGGACTTGACAACAGAGTTCTTAATGTTCTTATTTATAGCATTCAGTTCTTTCTTTCTTGCCTGCAGGTCCAGTTTATAGGTCTCGATGTTCAGCTCCTGTTCCGCTGATCCCTGCTGGGCATCCAGTAATTCAATACCTTTCTTGGTTTTGATATCCCGGTCGTGTTCTGCCTTTTTCTTGGTCGCACTATTAATCTTCTGGTTGGTCTGGTCAATCTCAAGCTGCTTCTTCTGAGCCTGAAGCTGCAGAGCTTCTGTATCATACTTAAAGAGTCTGTCACCCTTCTTGACATCATCACCTACACTGACATAGCATCTGGCAACCGTCATACCTTCTTCCAGAGTGATCTTGGTCTGTTTCTGTGCTTCCACAATACCGGTATAGCGGTTATTATGAGTATCCGGAAGGTTGTAGCCCATAATCTCTCTTACAGACTGAACATAGATCTTACCTTCCGGTGCTTTACCCATATTCCGGAAAATAAAGAAGGAGGCAAGTATCAGTGCAAGGAGGCCAACCCCGACTCCGATCAAAATCTTCTTTCTCGAGGAGTTGTCATCGTCCAGGAAAAGAGGATCCTCCTCATATTCACCTTCCGCATTTTCCTCATCTTCTGCGTACTCTTCTCCCGATTCGTAATTCTCATCGGTTATGGTCTCTTCATCGCCGTAGCTTTCTTCTCCCTCGGAGCCGTAGCTTTCTTCTCCTTCGGAGCCATATCCATCGTCTGCCACGGTTTCATCACCGGAATAATCATCTGCCGCACGGTCTCCGGAAACTCCGGTACCGAACAGGGCTCCCATAAAGGTTCCGATATCGTCTTCTTCCGGTGACGGGTCAGCTGAATCTGCCTCCGGATCCTCAATCTCGTCAGCCAGGGCAAAGAGGGCCGGATTGAGCTCCAGATCTTCCCCGTCAGCCAGCCAATCGGTTTCCGTCTCCTCCGAACCTGCAAAGGCATAATTCCTTCCGTCCGCCTGGAAATCCTGGGACTCGTCCTCTGTCCGGGAATTCTGAGCAGCCTGGAAATCCTGGGTGTCCTCTGCTCCCCCAAGGTCCAGGGTTTCTTCCGATCTCTGAAAATCCTGGAAATCCTGTGATTCTCCAAGGTCCTGAAGATCCTGTCCTTCCTCGAGGTCCCCGAAGTCCCCAAGCTCCTGAGTCTCACTATCCTGCAGATCTTCAAAATCCGATTCAAGATAGTCTGCGGATTCTTCGGTCATATCTTCGGTATAGTCTCCGATCGACTCCTCTTCTTCATATTCATACTGATCCTGGTCCTCCTCCGCATCATCGTAGAGCTGGATATCCTTTTTGGGTCTGCGGAAAAAGCTGAAGAACCCCCTTTTGCGGGGTTTGGTTTCCTCTACGGTTTCCTCGTACTGTTCACTTTCCTCTGTATCAAATCCATGATCAAAGGATACGGTTCCATCCTCAGAAACCTCTGCGTCAGAGAACATATCTGCTATGAGATCTTCGTCCTGACTCAGACTATCCTCGAAGGTATCCTCTTCCTCAACCATCTCCAGGCTGTCCAGGATCATTGTCGACTGCTGCCCGGATTCTTCAGATGTCATGGAATTCTTCCGTCTGCCAAACATGGGTATCCTCCTAAATGTGTCTGTATGATTCTATTTCGCCTTTAAATTGCGAAATGTAAAAGCGCTGACATTAACAGGAGTTTAATCTCCTCTTTTGCCTTGCGAAAAACATAGTATTTGCAAAAATAACACATAATTCAACTGTAATATAACATAGTTTATAACAAAAATCTTTCGTAATTCAATAAATTAATAGAATTTTCACATTTGTTTCACAAAAAAGCAAACTCCGCAGGCTTTATACATGTTTTCTTATTATAAAAGGCATCTAAGAGGTATCCGGGCGGCTATACTGTAGCATTACTCTCTCTGATCAGGCAAGAGGTCTTCTTTCCGGAATTCTCCTCTTTCCGGTCGTCCTTCTCTCTCTTTTCCATCCGCTCTCTCATCCATTTAAAACTCGCTTTCGGACCCTGATGAAAGATCAGAATCTGACCGGAATAATCCACCTAATCATTTCCCTGCATGCTCAGGCAAACTTTGCTAATCTGTTCAGATATACAATACTCCGTCAAATACTGTTGTAGCCGGCCCGGTCATATAGATACGGTTCTCCTCCTGATTCCAGAAAATCTCCAGATCACCTCCCAAAAGATGGACCGTGATTTCCTTATCGGTCTTGTCATTGAGGACGCAGGCCACAGCAACAGCGCAGGCTCCGGTACCGCAGGCCAGGGTTTCTCCGGCTCCACGCTCCCAGACTCTCATATCGACAGACTTGCGATCATTGACCTTGACGAACTCTGTATTAACCCTCTTGGGAAAAATCATATGATTTTCAAATAAGGGGCCGATAGTCTCCAGATCCAGGTCTCTTACATGGTCCATGAAAATAACTGCATGGGGATTTCCCATGGAGACACAGGTGGCATAGTAGGTTTTTCCAAGGACTTCTACCGGCACATTAACCGGGGGAGTCATCCCTGTTTTTACCGGTATGGCTTTAGGCTCAAGTATAGGAGCGCCCATGTTGACACGGATCCGATCTGCCTTGCCGTCTTTGACATATATCTTTAAATGCTTGATTCCCGCCAGAGTTTCCACTGTGATATCCGTCTTATCGGTCAGGCCGTAATCGTAGACATATTTTGCCACACACCGGATTCCGTTTCCACACATCTCAGCCTGGGATCCGTCTGCATTGTACATGACCATCTTGCAGTCAGCCTGATCGGAGGGACAGATCAGGATAAGACCGTCGGATCCTACACCGAAGTTGCGGTTGCTGACAAAACGGGCCAGCTGCTCCGGATTTTCAACTTTTTCTTTAAAACAGTTCACATATACATAATCATTTCCGATACCATTCATTTTTGTGAATTTCATAGAGTGGTCCTCTCTTTCCTTTATTTCTCTGTTTTTGTCGGCCTCAGCTCCCGGTCATGGGAAAATTTCCTGTCTAATATTTGTAAAGGTAAGCATCCCTCTCCCACTGAGATACCTGCAGATTGTAATCAGCCCATTCTTTTCTCTTGGCTTCCAGATATTTGCCGCTGATATGCCGGCCCAGGATCTTCTGTATAAAGAGGTCTTCTTCAAAAGCCCGGCAGGCTTCCTCCAGTGTGCCGGGAAGAGCCTCTATTCCCAGGTCTTTGGACTGGTCGGGACTAATCTGGTAAAGGTTCTTACCCACAGGATCGGGCGGCGTGATTTTCCTCTTAATTCCGTCAAGACCGGCAGCCAGAGCCAGAGCCATAACCAGATAGGGATTGGCAGCCGAATCCGGACTTCTGAGCTCAATCCGGGTATTCTGCCCCCGAATAGAGGGAATCCGGATCAGGGGACTTCGGTTGGAAGCTGACCAGGCAATAGATACCGGAGCTTCATAGCCCGGGACCAGGCGCTTGTAGGAATTAACCAGAGGGTTTGTGATCAGGGACATACCCCGGGCGTGATCCATGAGACCTCCGATAAACCAGCGGCACTCATCGCTGAGCCCCATGGGATCCTTTTTTCCGTAAAAGGCATTCTTCCCCTCCCTGTCGTTTAAGGACATGTGGATATGCATCCCGCTTCCATCCACATGGGTCACCGGCTTGGGCATAAAGGAAGCGTATAGGCCATTGGCTTCGGCTATGGTCTTTGCCGTCAGGCGGAAGGTCATAATATTGTCCGCCGTGTCTAAAGCATTTTCATACCTCAGATCAATCTCATGCTGGGACGGAGCCACCTCATGGTGGGAGGCTTCCACCGGGAGGTCCATACTTTCCAGGGCCAGAATGATATCCCGGCGGGTTTCTCCAAAGAGGTCAAGGGGGGCCATATCAAAATAACCGGCCTTTTCCCGGGTTTCCATAGATGGATTTCCATATTCATCTTTATCAAAAAGAAAGAATTCGCATTCGGGTCCGACGTCAAAAGTATACCCTGCCATGGAAGCCGTCTTCAGGACCTTTTTGAGCACATGACGGCTGTCCCCCTCAAAAGGGATCCCTTCCGGCCGGTAAATGTCGCAAAGTAAACGGGCAGTTTTCCCGTTCCTGCTGTTCCAGGGAAAAATGGAAAAGGTATTCAGGTCAGGATAGAGGTACATGTCGGATTCCTCGATCCGGACAAAGCCTTCGATGGCCGACCCGTCAAACATGCACTTATTATCCAGGGCCTCTTCCAGCCTGGAAACAGGGATAGCCACATTTTTCAGGGCTCCGAAAACATCGGTAAACTGTAGTCGGATAAAGCGGACCCTCTCTTCCTCCACAAGATGGAGAATATCCTGTTTTGTATGTTTTTTCATAACTTTGTTCCCTTAATGAATGATTTACTGACGATTGTTTTTTATAATAATTCCTACTTATACTATACAATTATCTCCGGGAAGAATCCACCGAATTTTCTGTGAACATTTCCTTGCCATTTCCGTAACATTTCCCGGAATCTTGTTTTTTTCTTCTAATTATACTACACTGAACACGATGATACTTTTTAAGGACTTAAGGATAAGGAAGGTTTCAGAAAATGGCAAAGAGGAACTATCAGAAAGAACTGGATAAAGTAATCGGAAGTCTGGATACGGACGGCAGGAAGCCGCATCTTCTTCTCCACGTCTGCTGTGCCCCTTGCAGCAGCTATGTCCTGGAGTATCTCAGCCGGTATTTCAGGATTACCATCCTTTTCTATAATCCCAATATAACACCGGAGAGTGAATATGATTACCGGCTGGGGGAGCTGAAACGACTGATCCGGGAAGCAGGCTATGAGGAATCAGTCCATCTGGTGGAGGGGCATTACCAGCCTTGGGAATTTTTCCGGATGGCAGAGGGAATGGAAGACCTGCCGGAGCGGGGAGCCCGCTGCTACCACTGCTATCAGCTGCGGATGAGAGAAGCCGCCCGCCAGGCTGTCAGGCTCGGAGCCGATTATTTTACCACAAGTCTGTCCATCAGCCCCCACAAAAACGCAGAATGGATCAACGAGATCGGTGAGAAGCTGGCAGAAGAATACGGCATCAAACACCTGCCCTCAGATTTCAAAAAAAAGAGCGGATATCTCCGCTCCATAGAATTATCCGCCCGGTATAATCTCTACCGCCAGGATTATTGTGGTTGTATATTTTCAAAGAAAGAAGCGGAAAAAAGGAAGGCCGCTGCCAAAAGCGAATCCGTCAGGTCTTCCGAATAAAACGATTTCCGCAATTGGGACAGGTGATTTCCACCTTGCCATTTCCCCGGGGAACCCGGAGACGCTGCTTGCACATAGGGCAATTAAAAAAGCGGAACTCCCTCTCCTGTTCTTTTTTCAAAAGCCTCTCTTCCTTCTCAAGAAGCTTTTCCTCTCTCTTTTTAGCCCGAAGTGCCTTCACCTCCTCATCAGGAGGACCTAATTTCTCAAAAAAAGGCGCTGTTATCCGACAGAAAACATCATTCTCTCTCCACCTCCTGCCGACCTGCCGGGAAAAGAAACGCAGACCGCACAGGACAATAAGGGCAAGGGCCGGCAAAACCAGCCAGTGAAGACGGCCGGAGGGAATCAGGCAACTGAAAATACAGAGAAGAGCCCCAAAGGCCAGCAAAACACTGGAAAGAGCATCCATTCCGTAGATTCCACTTAAATATTCCCTTACTTTACGATAATAATCCTTCATGATAGCCTCCGGGTGGGACAGTGGGGACGTTTCATATTGTCCCACTTTGTTAAGAAGCAAACAATGTGGGACAATATGAAACGTCCCCACTGTCCCACTCTACATTCCGATCATATGAAATCCAAAATGGCTGGCGATCATCATGATGATGCCGGCCAGCATGACGCCGCACATGGCGGCCAGTACACTGGTCTTGAAGTCCATCTTGAGGAAGCTGGCTGCCAGTGTTCCCGTCCAGGCGCCGGTTCCCGGGAGGGGAATTCCGACAAAGAGCATGAGGGCCAGGAAGAGGCCCTTGTTTCCGGCAGACCGGCTTAGTTTTTCTCCGGCCTTCTGGCCTTTGTTGACGCAAAAGCTGCAGAAGGAGCCGAAGGGTCCTCCCATATTGCAGCCGAAGTTCAGTACTTTCTCGGCGAAGAGATAGATAAAAGGTACCGGCAGCATGTTGCCGATCACGGCGATTATATAGGAAGTGGTCAGGGGCAGCTGCATTCCCCTGGCTACGGGTATGGCGCCTCGAAGTTCAATCAGGGGCACCATGGAAATAAAAAATACAGTTAAATACTTTTTCAGCATCTTGCAAACCTCTTTTGTATTCCTCTTACCATTATCTTACGGAATACCTGTCTATGTCAAAATATGATTTTCGCTGGATTATCTCTTTATCATGGCTCAAAGGCCCTGCTTTCACTGACTATGCAGACCCAAAGGCCGTCCCGGTCTATCGTCTTTTCAGATTCTGGTCCATAAAGCGGATGAATTCCTCATTGCTTTTGGTTCTCTTGAAGAAGTCGAGAATCTGCAGCATGTTTTCTTCAGCACGGGTGCCGGACATTTCCCTGTGGAGGGCATAGACAATCTCCTGCTCTTTTTTATTCAGGAGCAGATCTTCCCGCCGGGTTCCGGATCTCTGTATATTGATTGCCGGGAAAATACGTCGCTCAGACAGTTTCCTGTCCAGAACCAGCTCCATGTTTCCCGTTCCCTTAAATTCCTCGAATACGACGTCGTCCATTTTGCTTCCGGTTTCTACCAGGGCAGTTGCCAGGATGGTCAGACTGCCGCCTTCCCTCATGTTTCTTGCAGCACCAAAGAATTTCTTGGGCTGGTAAAGAGCTGTGGGATCGAGGCCGCCGGACAGGGTCCTTCCACTTGGGGGGACCAGAAGGTTGTAGGCCCGGGAGAGTCTGGTGATACTGTCCAGGAGGATTACCACGTCCTCCTTGTGCTCTACCAGTCTTTTGGCCCGCTCCAGAACCATCTCGGATACCCTGCGATGGTGTTCCGGGTTTTCATCAAAGGTGGAGTAAATGACTTCGGCGTTGGGTCCTTCGATGGATTCCCGTATATCGGTGACTTCCTCAGGTCGTTCATCGATCAGGAGCACGATAACTTTCATGTCCGGATGATTCCTGGTAATGCCCCCTGCAATCTGTTTGAGCAAGGTGGTCTTTCCGGTCTTAGGCTGGGATACGATCATACCTCTCTGTCCTTTTCCGATGGGAGAAAGAAGATCCACCATCCTCATGGATACCGGACAGCCGGGGTACTCCAGTGAAATCTTATCCTCCGGAAAAATGGGGGTCAGATTTTCAAAGTTGGGTCTTTTTTTGGCTTCGTAAGGGTTATAGCCATTTACCGTTTCGGTAAATAAAAGGGCGCTGTAGCGTTCATTCTGGTTGCGGACCCGGATCTTGCCGGAAATCATATCGCCGGTCTTAAGGTTGAATTTCCGGATCTGGGTGGGAGATACATAAACGTCATTGTCCCCGGACAGATAATTCTCACAGCGGATGAAACCAAAACCTTCCGACTGGATTACCTCTAAAATACCGTTGGCTCTCTCTCCGCTGTCCAGCTCGGAAAGGTCAGGCTTCATGCGGGCCCCTTCCCTGTCTCTTTCATTTTCATTTCCGTCGGAATCCGAGAAGCGGTTTCTGCGATAGGGTCTTTCATTTGCCCTGGACGGTTCCCTGGTTCCATCCATAGCCGGTTCCCTGACCACATCTTTAACCTCTTCCCCGGTCGTATCCTTCATGGGTTCCCCGGCCACATTCTTAGCTTTTTCTCCAGCCGTATCCTTAACCGGTTCCCTGGCCACATTCTTAACCGGATTCCGGCTTTCCCGGCCGGATTCCTTCTCTTTTTCTTCCAGCAGGGCGATCAACTGCTCTTTTTTCATGGTACTGATTCCCCGGATCTCATGCTCCTTTGCATAATCCCGGAGTTCTTTTAGTTTCATATTTTTAAAATCCATAAAACCTCCGATTCTGATATGCGGTAATATCATGATATCACGGTCAAAAAGTCGGCATTCATGCCATGCACGCATGAATATCCTTGTAATCCATGATTGCTTTTGACCTGTGCATTAATGCAGGAGGGCAGGATAATCCTGTCCTCTGCGTGACTAATATCCATTTCAAAATGATTTCAAAAAAATGATAGGGGAAACAATTTTTGAAAGGTGATTAAACAAGACTCTCATGAGTCCTTGCCTTGAATTCGGATCAGCTGAATCAGATGATAATTATGTCTGTTGTACATATCCATACAACTCGTAAGTGATATTAACACATTTATTTCCCAAAAGCAAATGAATAATTGGATGAAATGTGCGTTGCGAAATATTTTTTTGAATGATACAATGAAGACTGTTGCAAAATACCAAGGCTCCGACCCTTCAGGCAGGTGCTTTCTTATAGCGAGGATAATATAATGAACACAAGAGAAAAGGCACTGGATTTACATAGACAATGGAACGGGAAGCTGGATGTCACTTCCAAATGTTCTGTAAGCACAAGTGAGGATCTTGCCCTGGCCTATACTCCCGGTGTGGCGGAGCCCTGCAAGGAAATCGAGAGAGATCCCGAACTGGCCTACAGCTACACCATAAAGTCCAACACAGTAGCTGTGGTTACCGACGGCAGTGCCGTTCTGGGTCTTGGAAATATCGGCGCCCTGGCTGCCCTTCCCGTTATGGAGGGAAAGTCAGTCCTTTTCAAGGAGTTTGGCGGGGTCAACGCTTTTCCCATCTGCCTGGATACCCAGGACACGGAAGAAATCATAGAAAGCGTGGTTCGAATCGCGCCTGCATTTGGCGGGATCAATCTGGAGGACATCTCCGCTCCCCGCTGTTTTGAGATCGAAGAGCGTCTGAAACAGGTTCTCAATATTCCGGTCTTCCATGATGACCAGCATGGAACTGCCATCGTGGTTACTGCCGGGATCATTAATGCATTAAAAATAGTTGAAAAGAAAAAAGAAAACTGCCGGGTTGTCATCAACGGCGCAGGAGCAGCAGGCATTGCCATCGCCAAAAGGCTCCTGTCCTACGGATTTAAGGATGTTACCATCTGTGACAGCCGGGGCATTATCTGTCTGGGCAATGAGGGGATGAACTGGATGAAAGAGCAGATGGCCCATGTGACCAATCTCTCCAGGATGACCGGCAGTCTGGCTGACGCCATGAAGGGATCGGATATCTTTATCGGTGTGTCCGCGCCCGGCGTTGTCAGCCAGGATATGGTCCGGTCCATGAATAAGGATTCCATTCTTTTCACCCTGGCTAATCCCACTCCGGAAATCATGCCGGACCTGGCCAGAGAGGCCGGCGCCCGCATCATCGGTACCGGAAGAAGCGATTTCCCCAACCAGGTCAATAACGTTCTGGTATTCCCTGGCATCTTCCGCGGGGCTCTGGAAGGAAGAGCCTCCCAGATTACCGAAGAAATGAAACTGGCCGCTGCCCAGGCCCTGGCCAATCTGATTCCGGAAGAGGACTTGTCCGAGAATTATATTCTTCCGGAAGCTTTTGACGGCCATATTGCTGATGCAGTCAGCCAGGCTGTCATAGACCATATCCATTCCACCAGATAATTCCGGCACCGGAGGGTATCATCTGATGGAACGATATTACACCTATTCCCGCTTTCTGCGGGAGTATTTTGGAGAAAAAATCTACAAAATCTGCATAGACGGCGGCTTCACCTGTCCTAACCGGGACGGAAGCCTGGGCCGGGGCGGATGTGCCTTTTGCAGTCAGGGTGGGAGCGGTGAATTCTGCGAGGACCGGTCCCTTTCCATCCGGGAACAGCTGGAAACCGGACGCAGGCAGACCATGGCCAAATATCCTGCCGGAAAATACATCGCCTACTACCAGGCTTATACCGGGACTTACGGGCCTGCAGATCAACTGCAGGCCCTTTATGAACCTGCTTTAAGGGCAGACCATGTGGCTGCGATTGCGATCGGAACACGCCCGGATTGTCTGCCGGATGAAGTGCTGGGTCTCCTTGCCTCCATGAATCAGATTAAGCCGGTCTTTATGGAAATGGGCCTGCAAACCTGCCATGACAGGACGGCAGACAGAATGAACCGGTGTTTTCCCACTTCAACCTTTACGGATGCCGTCTACCGGCTTAAAGAAGCCGGACTTCGTGTAACCGCCCACATTATCCTTGGCCTTCCCGGTGAATCCCGGACCATGCAGTTTCAAACCATAGACTATCTGAATAGTTTGCCCATAGACGGAGTGAAGATGTCCATGCTCTACGTCCTCAAGGGAACAGGGCTGGCCACTTGCTATGCCAGAAATCCCTTCCCGGTCTACAGCCCGGAAGCCTACTTCGATATCCTGATCTCATGTCTGGAAAGACTGCGGCCTGATATCGTCATCGAGCGAATCACCGGAGATGCCAAAAAAGAGCTTCTGATCGCTCCCCGGTGGGGTCTGGGAAAGGGCCGGGTTCTCAACCGGATCCGCCATGAGATGAAGCTGAGAGACACCTGGCAGGGAAAGAACTATTCCGGAGGATCTTTGTAGGATTATTCGTCTTGACATTGTAAAAAACAGAGTCTATTTGGGAGAAAGGAGTCAGCCATGAATGACATATCCAAAGGAAAAGAGTATATGGATGATTTCCCGGAGGAGTCTCTGACCACCTGCAAGCTGATGATTCTGCGCATTCTTGAGCAGACAGACTTCCCTCTGACGGATTCCCAGCTGAGTGAATTCTTCGTCAGCCATGAATATGTGGATTATTTTCAGTTCCGCAGAGCCATCGGAGAACTGGTTGATTCCGACTATCTGAGCCGGGAAACCATCAGGAACATGACCCGTTACCGTGTCACCCCCGCCGGCAGGGAAGCCCTGGATCTCTTTGACTATAAGATTCCCTACCTTTGGCTTAATGATATCCTCAACTGGCTCAGGGATAACAGCTACGAGCTGCGCCGGGAGGTAGAAGTCACCGCGGACTACTATCCGGTAAAAAAGGGATGGCGTACCGAATATATGGTGAGAAGCTCTATAAGAGAAAAAGGCGAGATCCTGATGGATCTCACCTTAAATGTAGTTTCAAAAGAACAGGCCATAGACATCTGTGACCAATGGCAGGAAAAAAGCAACCAGGTCTATGGCACACTCATGGATATCCTGGTCCTGGGCCATGAGGGAAGCCATGAGGAGGACGCATAAAGAGAAGCCGAAGTCGGTTTTTTTCTATGCCTCCTCAGTCTCCTCACTTTCCCTTTCCAGAACATACTTTTCAATCAGACTCCAGATTTCTTCCCTCCCCTGGCCGGTTTCCGCGGAGAAGGGGATGATGGGAACCCCTTCCACTACCTTCAGAGTGGACCGGATCAGGGCCAGCTGCTTATTTTTCTGGCTTCTTTTGATCTTATCCAGTTTTGTGGCAATGATGGCCGGAGAAAAGCCATTACTCAGGATCCACCGGTACATCATGACATCATTGTCTGTCGGCTTATGCCTTATATCAATCAATAGAAATACCATCCGAAGCTGATCAGAACTGTGGAGGTAATTCTCGATCATTGGCCCCCATTTCTGGCTTTCCGATCTGGATATTTTGGCATAACCATATCCGGGAAGGTCTACAATATAGAGGGCCTTATTGATATTGTAAAAATTAATAGTCCGTGTTTTCCCCGGCTGGCCAGAAGTTCTGGCCAGTTTTTTTCGGTTAACCAGCTTGTTGATCATGGATGATTTGCCAACATTTGATTTGCCTGCGAAAGCCACTTCCGGCAGGCTGTTGACAGGCAGTGTGCTGGTAACACCACATACGGTTTCCAATTCCGCTGATTTTATAACCATGTTTTCACCTCTTCATCCTCTATTTCCTGACAAAAGCGATTTCTGTCACCTGGTCCATATGGTCCACATAGGTGATTTTCATTCCTTCCACAATCTCCTCGTCCAATTCTTTGATATTACGGCGGTTGCGGGCAGGAACAAGTACTTCCTTGACACCGGCCGTTTTGGCTGCCAGCAGTTTCTCCTTGAGACCGCCAACGGGAAGAACTCTTCCCCGGAGGGTAATCTCACCGGTCATGGCGATATCACCCCGGACCGGGATACCGGCTATGACCGACAGCATGGCCAGAGCCATGGTGATACCAGCTGAGGGACCGTCCTTGGGAACCGCTCCTTCCGGAATATGGAGATGGATGTCATGTTTGTCAAAATAATCCCGGGGAATATCATATTTCTCAGATAAGGATCGGACATAGGAAAGACCAATCTGGGCAGATTCTTTCATGACATCTCCCATCTGGCCGGTCAGTCCCAGATTCCCCTTGCCAGGCATTACATTGACCTCGATGGACAGGGTATCGCCACCCACGCTGGTCCAGGCCAGTCCCCGGACGATCCCGATCTGGGGCTCGGAAATCCTGTCGTCCTCCTCATAGGGAGCGGTTCCCAGCAGGTCTTCCAGAGAATCTGCGGTAACCTCCAGGTGTTTTTCCCCTTCTACGATCTTGCGGGCGGCCTTATGCATGATCTGGCCGATCTTTCTCTCCAGTTCACGAACACCGGCTTCTCTTGTATAATTGTGGATGATCTCCCGGATGACTTCCTCGCTGAGGCTGATCTGCTTTTTTTGTACACCGCTTGCCTTTCTCTGCTTGCGGATCAGATAATTCCGGGCAATATGGTATTTTTCATTTTCCGTGTAACTGGATAGCTCCAGGATTTCCATACGGTCCAGGAGAGGACGGGCTATGGGAGCCAGATCATTGGCTGTAGCTATAAAAAGCACGTCAGACAAATCCAGGGGTACTTCCAGATAATGGTCGCGGAAGTTCACATTCTGCTCCCCGTCCAGGACTTCCAGAAGAGCGGACGCCGTATCTCCCTTATAATCGCTGCTCACCTTGTCAATCTCATCCAGGAGCATGACCGGATTACGCACGCCGGCCTGACGGATCCCTTCCGCGATCCTTCCGGGCATCGCACCGACATAGGTCTTCCTGTGACCCCGGATCTCAGCCTCATCCCGCACTCCGCCCAGGGAGATGCGGACATATTTTTTATTGAGG
>CADBME010000159.1 GCA_902795715.1 uncultured Lachnospiraceae bacterium
TGACATTTTCATAATATAAATCAGATGAACATTAAATTTGATATTATCATAGGCGTTTTTCCATGCTTCGCGATAAAGCTGGGATAAATATGCGCATATCCGCATTGAAAGATTGTTTCCTTCCTTTGCTGCTTCTAAAAGGCAATTATCGACTATATAATCAATCAAACCTCGTTGGAGAGGCTTTTTCTTTTGCAATAATTCTATATTCTTTTCGGATTCCAAAAATGAAGAGATCATAGATAATATTTTTTTATCTGCTTCATTAAACGAGCTGATTTCACTGCTGATATTTCCGAAATCGAAGGGGGTGGCACCTGTGTTATATTTTTGTGCTGACTCAGACAGACTATGTCTTGCATCTGGAGTATTGATAATACCATGCTCTTTATAGTTATCTACAGGTATGATATCAGGCTCTCCTTTTTGATAGGTAATAACGATTTTTTTTGATAGGATGTTTTTGTTGGTATTCTCATTTTCCAGCGATTGTATCTTTGAATCATATGATTTTTCGGCCTGGGCTAATCGGCTAATTGTATCTTTCGCTTTCCAATCCAGAATTTCTTTTATTCTTTTTAGAGTGTGTTCCATTGATTCATCCTCAAAGAACAGACTTGGAGAAAAATCTAAAGCCTTGCTGATGAGTGGAAGGTAGTAGGCAGGAAGATTGTCAATCATTCCATTTTCTATTCTCGAGATAATAGTTCTATCAACGCCTATCAGTTTGGCTAACTGGGATTGATTCATTCCCTTTTTTTCACGTTCAAGAAATACAATTTCCCCAACTTTTCTATTGAAATCATTTATTACGCCAGAAAATTCTGTTTTAGGATTTTTCATATATAATACCTCGTTATGTGCATATTATGCACAATATAAAAAGTGCTGTTTGTTTGCTTGACTTATGTAAAATATAACATTACGATAAAGAAAAGTCAACATATAGACTGCCCAGTTTTAGAGAGAACGACGGAGATACTTATTGGGAAAATGTAAAAATAATCGTAACAGCATAGAGAGGAAGGTGGAAAAAATGAAGAGAAGAATTGCAAGTATTATTATATTAGCCGCAGCAATTTGCTTTGCCAGTGGATGTAACAAACAGGTAGAAAGCAAAGAACTACTTGTAAAAGGGGAAACCATAGTAGTAGAAGCTTCATCGGAGGTTATGAACGAAAGTGGAAATAAAGAAAGCATTTCGGATAAGGGGATGGATACCCAGGAGAAAGAAACGCAGCAAAGAAAGTTGGCAGAGGCAGATGCATCCGGAACTGAACAAGTGACGGACGCTTTTATTGAAAAGAAACCGGGAAAGCAGGCCGATGTAGCGAAAGAGGAGAATCCGGGAAATACTAAAGCCTTATCTGATACGGGGAAAAAGGAAGTATCATCGGAAAAAAAGAACATAGAGAAAACAGTGGAGAAGACTTCCGTAAAAGAGGCAGAAGAGAAAACGTCTGAAAAGGCATTAGAACCGATTCCGGAGAAAACCTCTGAAAAAACTGTAGAAAAGCCTTCGGAGAATCCATCGGAAAAACCTTCTGAACAACGTTCCGAGCCGACACCGACACAGCCATTGAATCCGCCGGGACCTCCTTCACAGGACGTAATGAATAAGGCAGTGGAGGAACAGCGAAAGAGAGCGGAAGAGCAGAATAACCGGCAGTATTCCGTATTCACTTCGGCAAGCAGAAGTATCTTTGATCAGATTAACGCATGGCGTGTGGAAAATGGACTTACAGAGCTTGCCTGGGGATCCGACAACGAGGGGCTTGCTTCGACAAGAGCATACGAACAGACGGATTTTATTTTTAATAAGCAGGGGAGTATCAATCACGGCTATGGAACTCCATGGAGTGGTGCAGAGAATTTAAGCGACAGAGGATCAGGCGCTGTATTTGACGGATGGAAAGCATCCGGCGGACACAATCAGACGATGCTCGGGAACTATACTTACTGCGTGGTATATACCGGTTACGCAGACGGAATGAACGGTGTTACGGTTGCCCTATTTTGGTAAAAAAATGCGGCATAAGAATAACAAAAGAATAAAAGGGAGGTGATTACGATGAGATTTATTCAGACGGACAATTCGCTCATTAATATGGAACTGGTAAGCAGGTACAACGTGGTTGAAGAAACTCCAAACAGGGTATGTATTTTTGCTGATAACGACAAAGTGTTTGAATTACAATCCCGTTGGGAGGCGAATGTGGTTTTGGAAAAGATTGTGTTTTTCTCTAGTCACGGAGAGGGCATCTTTAATCCCGGTGTAGAAGATGGATGCCTGGCAAGTCTTTCACAATAGAAAGGAGGTGCTGATGATGGAAAATATCGGAAAACTGATTGACGATGGAATTGCGTCTGCAATTATTACGGAAGATCTGAAGAAGCGGATAAATGAAGGTGAAAAACCAATTGTGCCAGGATTTGTGGCGGGGATACTTGATGAAAACAATTGCGGAGTTGTATATCTGTTTAACAATGCCGGGGTGATGGGACGTATTTTCTCAAGCAAA
>CADBME010000160.1 GCA_902795715.1 uncultured Lachnospiraceae bacterium
GGACAAATACCGGAATGTCAGACAGTCAAAGATATTTTTGTATGGGCAATGCCCTTGTAGTACCCATGATTACAAGGATGGGGAAAATACTGGATGAAATCCTTTCAGGAGAAAAAATGTAAAAAGGAAATGGATTGTTTATCCAAGAAATATCGAATATAATACAAGCATTGAAATGCTATATACATTAAAAAAAGAGGGAAACAACTTGAAAAACAAAATTATTCTGCCCTTTGTAGTTTTCGCAGGTATTTATGTCATTCTGGTGTCCATGTTCTGGTTCACCATGATTCATGAGGATGCCGCAGCATACTCTTTGTTAGTCTTATGGACATCGCTTCCGGTTTCCATTTTCCTGTCTGCCTTCTTCATGGGCAGGTTTTCGGGTGGAAGATGGCACGATTTCCCGTCGAAATATTTGTTCATTATCCTCTACGGACTCATGTACATGGGTTCAGAGTATTTTACATACTGCTTTGCAAACATGATGACGTTCCATCATATTCTGATGCCGGACTTCTCCATGATGGCAGTCGGATGTGTTCTGTCAGCAGTTGGAATAGCCATTGGGTGTGCGACAAACAAATCATAAAAAAATAACCGCAATTTATCTCAATGTACAACATAATGAGATTTCTTGCGGATACTGTGTAAAAAGTAAAAAAGGTGTACTCTGTCTCAAAGCTATTTTCATGAAACAGATTACACCTTTCCGTTTGTCTTTTTTGTTCAGTCAAAAAATCTTTCTTATATCCAGCTTTATCAGGCAATGAACTTGTCTGCATTTTGAGCCGGGGTTTACCCAGCTCTTTCTTAATCCAGATTTTTATGTGGTGAATAGTAATAGAAGAATCCATGTTCTGCACAGTAATTTGCAATTTTATTTTCCAGAGATGACTTTTTGCCATATTCCAAAAGCGTAACACTGATTCCCTTTTCGCTGACCAGTCTCAGGTATTTGTCAAAATAGCTCGTTTCCGAAGAATCCTGTTTCGATCCGCCAAGCTGTGTGAACACTTCTTCCTGATTTACAACATCTATTAAATCAGTTCCATATCCTTCCTCTAATGCTCTTCTCACAAACAAATCTCCGCCATTAACCATGGTGGTTGCTCCAAGGGCTTTAATCCCCCTCAGAATATTAAGACCGCCTTTATAAATGGAGTCCTTTTTATACTCTGAATAAACATCAAGATTGTCTACATAAAAGCCGTCAAATCCTTTATTTACATATTTATTTGCCAGCTTCAGAACGAATTTCTGCCATTTCCCTTTTGAAATGTTCATCCATTTTTCATCCGGCCATCCTCTGTAATCTCCAAGAGCATATTTTTTGTACTTATTGTAATAAGAACGATTGTTTTCAATGGCTCCTGCATTCAAATAGCCAAGAACGGTCTTCCCGCTGTCCTTCAGCTGCTTTACCTTACTTGCTGAGTATTCTTCAGGTTCAATGACGACAGTATCATAACCGGCCAGCTTGCTCATATCCCCATTCAGGCCAAGAAAAACACCATATTTCCCTTTTACCGGCTCTTCATTCGCCTGATTATATGCCAGTTTTGCCTGCGAATACGAACGTTTCGGGTCTTTTACAACCACCTTGATCTTATATAATTCATAATAGCCTTTCCCGCCTTCCATTTTTTTCAAACGATATCCATAAAGCATCATCTGCCCTGCTTCTTTTCCCGGATAAACATCAATATATCCGCAGTAAGCCTTGACTTTTCTAAGAATATTCTGGTTTTTTGAATACTGCCAAAAGGTTGTCCTTCGGTTTGGTATTTTATATAAAATGGCTCTTCCCGGTAGTTTTGATCCTTTCTTTAATGTCAATGTCACTGTCTGATACACTTTTTGAATTACCATATTACTCTGTCCCTCAGCATGAACTTCTTTCAGGTTCATACTGATACTTATTACAAAAAACATGGCAAACAGTATCATTCTGAAATAGTGTCTGTCTTTTATTAGATTGTTTTTCAGAAACATTTATATCAGTTTTTCTCCTTTCCTGTTTTTTTAAAAAGCCATATCTCATATTGAGACATGGCTTTGCTTACCTTTAATTAGTATGGAAAAAACAGAATAATTAAATCAGTTTCCCGACATCATTCACGATAACGAACCCCATAAGGATAAACAGAAAGATCAGACCGAAAGAATTAATGGCAAATTCCACTTTCTGATCTATTTTTTTATTCCTTATCCCTTCAATGAGGATCAAAACAATTCTTCCTCCGTCCAAAGCCGGGAAGGGCAGAAGGTTTACTACGCCAAGGTTTACACTTAACATAATTGCAAAATTAACGAGACTGCCAAGTACAGCCATAATCCCATTTGCTTTTGACTCATCTACAGTATCTCCTACTGCTTTCACAATTCCTACCGGA
>CADBME010000161.1 GCA_902795715.1 uncultured Lachnospiraceae bacterium
CCGATTAAGCAGGCAAAACATAACCTTAAGAAGAGGTACAAGCTTCAAACTGAAGGTTAACCATAAGAAAAAGAAAGTACACTGGCATACCTCCAATCCAAGGATTGCCACCATCAGCAGAGGACTTGTCAGAGCCCGAAACGTTGGAAGATGCGTTGTCTGGGCCAGACACGGCAAGCGCCGTCTCTACTGTAGAGTAAATGTCAGAGATTTTATTTTCAGTGTCAGCGACTCATCTTTAACCCTGGACAAAAACGAGAGCCAGACCATCGTGGTCAACTCGGAAAGAAGCTCGGCGATTACGGTAACTACCAGCAATAAATATGTTGCAACTGCAACTCCTCTTACCGGACCGGCAAATAAGACTTTTGTAAGAATCAGCGGAGAAGAGACTGCAGGAAACGCAGTGATCACTATAAAAGAGAAGAGTACAGGAAAGACACGTGTTGTAAATGTAAATGTCAATGGATCCAATTCTTTCAGATTTGAAAACGGAGAAGACGAAAAAGGTCTGGAGTTAACCGAAGGCAAGGGCGATTATCGCCTTTGGATCCGGTGTGACCTGAGAACTGCTCCTACGTGTAGTGTTGCCGGAGATATCTCCTGCAATTGGGGCAGCAGTTGGAATGGAAGACTACTTCCCTTAGTTATTGATGATGACAGTGTCGGATCAGGAACTATAACCCTGACTGAGCCAACCACCGGTAATCAGATTGCCATCAACGTTACAGTCCTGCCAGCTAATTGAAATACAGAAAGCAAGACACAGGGACGGTTCTTCTGTCATTTAAGACACCAGAACCGTCCCCATGTCATACCCATGTCATAAGTGGATTTTAGTTAATACTCTGTCGCAAGTCAACATACTGGTTGGCTGCAACTATTGTTTCTACAAGTTCAGCATTTACCCCATTCAGTTTCAACTGTTCCAGGAATGCATGGATATATACGTCCGTACTGTTGCTTTGGGTAAGGGAGATACAGAATTGATCAGGCATGGCTATTATCTCAAGCACAGGTACAGGTCCGTATGGCGGGTTCATAGCATAGATCTGTTCTATAATGTCAAGATACGGTTCATCATGGAACCGGAGGGCATATGAGCAGGCAAACGTAAACGGCAGACGGTCAAGTGAAACCGACTTTGCCAGAACAGCATTCATCCGGTCGTATGACAACTTTGGGATAAAATTCATATATACAGCAAATCCCTTAACTGCGTACAGCTTTTCTTTCGTATCTATTATCCGCATAATGATCCGGTTTATCCTGGCTGCCATCTCTCTAAAGCTTTCCCCTTTTATAATCTTAACTTTGAACATGTAAGGCGGCATCGTACAGTTCCTGAACGTATGGGGAATACCGAGCACCTCCCTGAAATCAACCGGCAGTGCTACCTTTATGTTGTCCTGTGCGTCCGGATGTACTTTCAAAAAAGCAGCGGCATATAAAGATACAAAAGCGGCAGAAGGTTTTATCCCCAGTCCTTTTATAAATCTCATGAGTTCACCTGCATCTGCACGGATAAAAAATGATCGTGGACCATCCTTTGAAGAGAGCGAAACGGGATGAGCCGCATAGTTATTTCTCCACACCATGACTGTTTCTTTCAGCATCCAAACAAACTTTCTAAACCCCCACACAAGCCCCGCTTCACGCATGGCATGATTGATCATCAAGAACGGTTCGGCTTCCATATCAGGACATTCAGTTTCCATAAAGGTAAAAGGGGTTTCTTTTAGCAAAGACTGGTAACAGCCCAAAGCACAGTCAACAAAAGCTTTTACTCCGCTTGCATCTGTTAATCCATGAAATATGCTTATATACAGATTTCTGCCATGATAAAAAACTCCAAACAGATGTCCTTCCACATCCTCGCCTCCAATAACAGGAGGGTGGTCTTCATTCCACTCGGCAATTTTTATAGAACGGGGCAGATCATCTCTGTAATAAAACATCCCCCGTTCCTCACGTACCCCATAAGTCACCCACGGATAATGCCTGACTGCCTCATCTACTGCTTTTTGAAGCAGATACAGATCCGGATCATCCTTAAGAGTGATCTTTACGAAAGTAGCATGCAGAGCGGACTTCCCGTAGAACATTATTCTGCCAGATATAACAGGCTCTTTATTCATAATTCAGGCCCTCAACAATATAGTTTTATCAAAATATAAGACGTAGTCAGAATCCAAAGCCGGAGCCCGTCTATGTCAGGCTCCGAAAAACAGGATAAGGCACTTGTGCTCCCAATACCATACAGATGAGCGCGATCGGGTATGTAGATGTGTATGATGATGCGACATCACTTGTCCCCGCAGTCTTAATAAGTGATTCAGGAGCCGGTATAACTTATGATAATCATTATCAAAATGGATGTCAAGAAATCATTACCGTCTGTGAAACCTCTCTGTGACTCATTTACACAATCTCAAAAATCAGCACTTTCTCTCTGGAATTATCCCCTGCAAATAGATCCGAGCAATCAATCTCGTCATAGAACATCAATTCATCCCGAGTCATCAGGGCTCCCAGATATTCCGTGGAGGGATAATAGAATATCAAAAACACTTCCCTGGGCAGGCCATACCAGGATTCCATTACTCTTGAAAGTGCTCCTGAAAGGACATCCTCAGAGAAGGGGTTAAAGAAAAAAATCCGGTCCACTTCTTCGGGCACAGCATAGTCACCTGCGTTGGCCTTTTCAAAGGTCACCCTGTGTGTCTCCGCTAATCCTGAGGATGTAAGGTTCTTGTCTGCGATTTTTATCATCTTTTCATTATAGTCTATACCGATGGTCCGACAGCCGGACTCTCGGGCAAAGAAAATCCCCACCCGTCCTTTGCCGCAGCCGTAATCAAGAAGGACATTCTCCTTTCCAATCAGATTATGGTCTGCGATTCTCTCAAGGACGCAGTAGGGCGTAGGTTCATAAGGATAATTGTATTGGTCGGCCTTCCTGTCATCGCGGCCGCACGTCCTGATTTTCAGTTTTCGATCCCATTTTCTTTCTTTTATAATCATAATAATCTATACAGCTTGCAAACTCTGGGCTTTGTCAGTGTTTGTTATGGTTCCCGGGCCGTCTGGTTTTCGATAATCTATGCATTTTACTTCGTTTCCGGTAAACTGTGCTTCTTCCGCCTTTTTACAATATATGCTATACTTTAAGCCAAACCAGCAGGAAAAGTCACTCTTCTTTATGACTGAGTAATACTATAAAAAAGCATTCAACCCACCTTTCTGAAAGGAGCTTAATCTATGGATAAAAAAGATATTCCCACCACTCCGTCCTACGAAGTTCACAGAGACCCGCGAAATCCGGATTCGATAGGGATTGTGATCGGCAATCTGGATCCCACCCTCAGAGAAGCTTTGGGGTTTTCTGAGGACCACTCTTCTGTAGGGATTGTAACCTCGAAAAAGAGCTCTCTGAAAAACATTTTCGGGGCCGATGAGGCCATAAAATAATCGCCGGATCTATTCCCCGGCCACACCCGGCTAATCCAATCCAAATCCTATCTATCCCCTGGTCACATCCCGAAGCCATTTATAGGTACGGTAGCGGAGCAGGGTCAGGGGCAACTTCAGTTCCTCATCACAGAGGAGGAAAAGGATCACCACGAAGGTAGGAGCATGAAAAACAAAGGCGGCAAGAGCTCCTCCTATGATACTTACCCCCCACATGGTACTTACATCAAGAAAGAAACCGAACCGGGTATCTCCTCCTCCCCGGAATATGCCGACGACGGCTGTGGTATTAAGCGATTGGAAAATGACATAGACTGCCATGACATAGAGCATGAAGGACAGGTTCTTTGCCGCTCCTTGTGTCAGCACCATGGTCGCCAGCAGAACCGGTCTTATGAGCAGGATGACTGTCGCTCCGAACAGACCGGTGGCAAATGAAAGGAACATAAATCTGCGCCCGTTTCTCCTGGCCAGTTCTCTATTTCCCTGGCCGATTACATTTCCGGTCATAATAGCCGCTGCACTGGCCACGCCAAAGCCCAGAACCGTAGCCAGGTTTCTTGAAACCTGTGCTACGGAATTGGCTGCTATGACCTCGCTGCCCAAATGTCCCATGATGGCTGCCATTGTGGACATGCCCAGGCCCCACATCAATTCATTGGCAACGACCGGAGCCGTATAAGTCCGGAAGTCTTTGGCCAGCAGATCATCTCTTCGAAAGAAAAACTCCATCTTCATCCTGAAGTCCGGATTTATTTTCCTGTCATAAACCAGGATAATCAGGACCTCTGCAGCTCTGGCACAGACGGTTCCCACAGCCGCACCGGTCACTCCCAGGGCCGGAAATCCCAATAGTCCGAAAATGAGTATGCTGTTTACCAGAACATTGGTGACCAGGGATGCGAAATAAACCAGGGTAGCAATTCGCACCTGTCCCAGATTCCGCATGGAATTGAGATAGATCATGGCCAGGGCATTCAGGGGATAGGACAGTCCCACCACCCTCAGATAGCGGATTCCCTGGCGGATGACTTCAGGATCATTGGTAAAAAGACGCATCAGCAAACCGGGCACACTCAGGGCTGCTGTCATAAAAATCAGTCCCAGAAGCACGGTCAGCTTGGCCGACATACCAAAAACGGTTTCTATGGCATGCATATCTTTCTTTCCCCAGTACTGGGCAATCAGGACAGAAGCGCCGGAACAAAAACCGAAGACAATCAGGTTCATAACAAAGGCAACCTGGGCACCCAGGGAAGCTCCGGAAAGAACTTTCTCCCCTACCCGGCCCAACATGATGACATCGATCGAAGCGATTCCGGTGTTGATCAGATTCTGCAGGGCCATAGGAAAAACCAGGATTGCTACCTTGCGATAGAAATCTCTGGTCTCCTCTTGCATGTTATTATATTCTCCAAATGTTCTAAGATTCTTTCTCCCGGACATAGGCTGTCTACTCCCCCTATTTCCCTGATTATAGGGGGGCGTGAATTTCTTGTCAACCGGAAGAAAAGAAGCTTCCCCTGTCTTTTCTGATATGCTACCCCCAAGTAGGACACTGAAATATAAAACCTACTTGGGGGTATTTCTATGTCCAGAAAGAGTAAGATTGATCCAG
>CADBME010000162.1 GCA_902795715.1 uncultured Lachnospiraceae bacterium
ATGGGAAGACCTGCTTTGCATACCTTAGGATAACGGGCCGCAAGATCCTGCTCCCAGGTCCTGTATTGATCGGTGATCAGATCAATCAGCTCCCTGCAGGTCTCATCCATCTGTGGAAGAAAAGGCTTGGCCTTGATAAAAGTCTCCGGATCGGAAGCCTCGATCATAAAATAATACTTCTCCGCGAACATATTCCGATTGGACTCCAAAGCCGTTCTCACATCATTATAATAGCTGTCCAGAGGGAACTTCTCCCAGCTGGAAAACTGGGCAAGCCTCATCGTCGCAAAAGACCGCTGCTCATCCTCTGTGAAAACCCGGCCCCCACCTCCGTGAACATTGGTAAACATAATCCATTCCAGATCAACAATCTCTCTCTGCACCTGCAGAACCTGTTCCCTGATTAATAAATCCTCACCTGGCATAATCAAATCCTTTCTAAACTATATTCCTTCAAAACAATAATTCCTTAAAAAATCCCTTTTAAAAAATCTCCTGAAAAATTTTCTGAAAAATCTCTTGAAAAAATACTTGAGAATAATTGCTTTTTCAAAATAGGAGTATCTTAATAATAAGAGTCTTTTATATATTTCAGCTTATCTTTATTATACGATAGGACTCTTTAACCGGATTATAATATTCGGATGGAATTAGGGGAATTAGGGGAAAAGGACATTGGAGGAGACAAAGAATAGAGACAGGAAAGAAGACAGGAAAGAGAAAGAAAAGGCAGGAAAGGGAGGGAAAGGGTTTTCGATTCACTATAGCGAGCTGTCCTTTTCTGTGGTAAGATTACCAGGTGGGACAGTGGGGACGTTTCATTTCGTCCCACATTGTTGCGTGCTTAACAATCTGGGACGAAATGAAACGTCCCCACTGTCCCACATTGTTGCGCCTTTAACAATCTGGGACGAAATGAAACGTCCCCATTGTCCCATTTAGAATCGAGATGAACTAGAATGAGTAAAGATGCTGTTGACCGGGCCGGAGGCCGCAGGGATTTTTCCAGGGGCAGTGTTTTGTCCAATATTGTCAGGCTGGCGGTTCCTATGACTTTTGCCCAGTTGATTAATGTTCTTTATAATATTGTCGATCGGATTTATATCGGCCGGATCCCGGATCATGCGACTTTGTCGCTTACGGGGCTTGGTGTGTGTTTTCCTCTTATCACCATCGTGATTGCTTTTGCCAATCTGGTGGGTATGGGTGGTGCGCCTCTTTTTTCTATTGAGCGGGGGAGGGGGCATGAGGAGGAGGCGGAGAGGATTCTTGGCAATTCTTTTGCTCTTCTTTTGATTCTCGGCCTGGTCCTTACTTTTTTGGGTTATCTTTTTAAGACGCCTTTGCTCTGGCTTTTGGGGGCGAGTGAGAATACCATTGCTTATGCCCAGGGCTATATGAATATCTACCTGATCGGGAGTTCTTTTGTCATGATCAGCCTGGGTCTTAATAGTTTTATTAATGCCCAGGGTTTTGGCGGTATGGGTATGGCTACGGTGGCAATTGGTGCGGTGCTTAATCTGATTCTGGATCCTCTTTTTATTTTTGTTATGCATATGGGGGTTCAGGGGGCTGCTTTGGCGACTGTGATTTCCCAGTTTGCTGCGGCTTGCTGGACTTTTCGTTTTTTGACAGGGCCAAAGACCATTATTCGTCTCCGTCTGGCTGCTATGAGGCTGAAGGCGGGTCGTGTGAGGAAAATACTGGTGCTGGGCCTTGCCGGTTTTACTATGTCCCTGACCAACAGCCTGGTCCAGATGGTTAATAATGCGGCTCTTCAGACATGGGGCGGTGATATTTATGTTGCTGTAATTACGGTTATTAATTCCATCCGGGAGGTTGTTCAGATGCCTATCCAGGGTATTACCAACAGTGCCCAGCCTGTGATGAGTTTCAATTACGGGGCCGGAAGGTATGACAGGGTGAAGGAGTGTATCCGGATTATGGCTTTTATGGGGATTGTCTATCTTCTGGTGATCTGGGGATTGATTTCCCTCTTTCCCCAGTTCTGGATCCGCATATTTAATCAGGATCCGGATCTGATCCGGGCCGGTGTCCCGGCTATGCATATCTATTTCTTCGGGTATATTTTCATGGGACTCCAGTTTTCGGGCCAGGCGGTTTTCCAGGCTCTGGGCTATGCAAGATATGCTATTTTCTTCTCCATCTTTCGTAAGGTAGTGATTGTTATTCCTCTGATTCTCCTTCTTCCCGGCCTGGGCTTCGGGGCTCATGGCGTTTTCATGGCGGAACCTATTTCCAACCTGGTTGGCGGTGGAGCCTGTCTGATCACCATGCTGCGAACCGTTTATTTTGGAAAATTAAAAGAGAATTAAAGATATAGGGCATGGGAGCCGATTTGCCGGAGCCAGCTGCCTTGCCTTATTTTTTTACTTGACAAATACCCCGTGGGGGTATATTTTATTTACAGAATCTTGAATCCATATCATACGAGGAGTTAGAGAATGGAAGATAATAGAGCTTTATTTGAATTTGAAAATGAAGAATGCAGGGCGGAGGATCCCGATCTTTCTTCCGGCTGCTGCTGTCATGACCAGCACAAGGTCCGTTCGGAGAAGGAAATGAAGAGTCTTCTGAACAGATTGAGCCGGATTGAGGGACAGGTCCGGGGGATTCGTCGTATGGTGGAGGAGAATGCTTATTGCATCGATATTCTCAACCAGGTGTCGGCGGCTAATTCCGCTTTAAACAGCTTCACCAAGGTTATTCTGTCTGACCATATCCGGTCCTGTGTGGCGGAAGATGTCCGGGAGGGCAGCAGTGAGAAGCTGGATGAGCTGGTCAGAACTCTTCCCAAATTGATGAAATAAATCTGATCATATGAATGCTGTCTGGTTGATGAATGCTGTCTGATTGAAAACAGGATAAAGACAAATTGACAATAAAAACAAAACAGATAATACCTACATATTCTTTTGACGGAAAGTGAGGGCAGATTATTATGGACCAATATATTGTAACTGGTATGACCTGTGCGGCTTGTCAGGCCCGGGTCGAGAAAGCGGTGGGCAAGGTGGAAGGTGTGGATTCCTGCTCGGTCAGCCTCCTTACCAATTCCATGGGTGTGGAGGGATCAGCTTCCCCATCCGATATTATTCAGGCTGTAATGGATGCCGGATACGGGGCTGAGCTGAAAGGGGGAGCTGATGCTTCCGGCAGGACGCTGGCGGATTCCGGGAAGGGGATCAGCGCGAAGATGGCTGCCCAGGAGGATGCCCTTAGGGACCGGGAGACGCCGAAACTGAGACGGCGACTGATTGCATCGGTCGGATTTCTTCTGATTCTTATGTATTTTTCCATGGGACACATGATGCTGGGATGGCCTCTGCCGGCCTTTTATAATGGCAATCATGTAGCCATGGGCCTGACTCAGCTGCTTTTGTCTGCTATTGTCATGGTCATCAATCAGAAGTTTTTTACCAGCGGATTTAAGAGCCTTTTTCACGGTGCCCCCAATATGGATACCCTGATTGCCCTGGGATCTTCAGCTGCTTTTGTCTATTCGACCGCCATGTTATTCGCCATGACCCGAGCCCAGGTGGATGGGAATTCCCCTGCGGTCATGAAATACATGATGGAGTTTTATTTTGAATCGGCGGCCATGATCCTGGCCCTGATCACTGTCGGGAAAATGCTGGAGGCCTACTCCAAGGGCAAGACGACCAACGCCCTCAAAAGCCTCATGAAATTAGCCCCCAAGACGGCCATAATCGAGAGGGATGGCCATGAGGTGGAAGTCTCCATCGACGAAGTACGACGCGGGGACATTTTTCTGGTAAAACCGGGTGAAAATATCCCTGTGGACGGTGTGATCATCGAGGGAAACAGTGCCCTGAATGAATCAGCCATTACCGGTGAGAGTATTCCCGTGGATAAGGGGCCGGGTGATGGGGTAACATCGGCGACCCTGAACCAGTCGGGCTTCCTGCGCTGCGAGGCCACAAGAGTAGGCGAAGATACCACTTTATCCCAGATTATACAGATGGTCAGCGATGCCGCGGCCACCAAGGCCCCGGTCGCCAAACTGGCTGACCGGATTTCCGGAGTCTTTGTTCCCGTGGTAATTGCTATCGCCCTTTTTACTTTTATCATATGGCTTCTTGTGGGGCAGACTTTCGGCTTTGCTATCGCAAGAGGAATCTGCGTCCTGGTTGTGTCCTGTCCCTGTGCCCTGGGCCTGGCTACACCGGTAGCCATCATGGTGGGAAATGGTGTCGGGGCCAAAAACGGGATTCTCTTTAAGAATTCCGAAGCCCTTCAGGAGACGGGTAATGTCCAGATCATCGCCCTTGATAAGACCGGAACCATCACCAGAGGAGAACCTGTGGTCACAGATCTGGTTCCTGCTCAAGGATTTAGTGAGGAAGAGCTCCTGGCCCTGGCTGTCTCCCTGGAAAAGAAGAGTGAACATCCCCTGGCCAAGGCTGTCATAGCAGAAGGGGAAGAGAGGAAAATAGAAGCTGACCAGGTGGAAGACTTCCGGGCCCTGCCGGGAAACGGGCTGACAGGCTACAACTCCCATCTGGGACAAAGGCTGACCGGCGGCAACCTGGCCTTTATCCGGGACCGTGTCCCTGTCGATGAGAAAATGATTCAGGCAGCCGGCAATCTTGCAGATCAAGGAAAAACACCCCTGTTTTTTTCCTGTGGTGACCGTCTGGCCGGCATTATCGCCGTGGCGGATACCATGAAGGAAGACAGTCCCAAGGCTATAGCAGAACTGAAAAACATGGGACTCCATGTAGTCATGCTCACCGGGGATAATCAGAAAACAGCGGATGCCATAGGCAAGCAGGCCGGAGTTGACGAAGTCATCGCCGGAGTCCTGCCGGATGGCAAGGAAGCCGTGATCAAGCAGCTGCAGGACCATGGAAGAGTGGCCATGGTAGGGGATGGAATCAACGATGCACCGGCATTAACCCGGGCTGAGATCGGTATTGCCATCGGAGCCGGCACCGATGTGGCCATCGATGCAGCGGATGTTGTCCTGATGAAAAGCGTCCTTAGCGACGTGACTGCCGCCATCCGCCTGAGCAGGCAGACCTATCGGAACATCCTGGAAAATCTCTTCTGGGCCCTTATCTACAATGTAGCCCTGATTCCGGTAGCTGCAGGAGCCTATGCCCATTTCTTCGGCATTACCATGGATCCCATGTTCGGGGCTGCAGCCATGAGCCTGTCAAGCTTTTGCGTCTGCATGAACGCCCTGCGCCTGAATCTTTTCAAGGTGCACGATGCTTCAAAAGACAAAGCCCGGAAAAACCGGGTCAAAGTCAATGCGGACGGAAAGCTCTTATCCGCGGATGAGAAAACAAAATCTGCGGACAGTATAGAAAATGGCATAGATGGACAGGCTATTACTATGAACACTGATAACAAAGAAACCATGAACATAAATGATCCTGAACATAAGCAGGATCCGGATACGCTGACAAGCGGGAAAGGACAAGAAATGACAAAGACAATTACCATTGAAGGAATGATGTGTGGACACTGTGAAGCAACGGTAAAGAAGGCCCTTGAAAAACTGGATCAGGTAAATGAAGCCCAGGTAAGCCACGAGAAGGGAACCGCTGTAGTCAGCCTCAAGGAAGAGGTAGATGACGACCTGTTGAAAAAGACTGTGGAAGACAAGGATTACACGGTTGTGTCTATAGCATAAATGGCAGTGATTAGCGCATTTATATTCTGGCAGTAAGGCTTACCGATCGCATTTTAAAGGAAGAAACTCTCGAAACTTGATATCAGAGAGAAAGCTTACCGACCGCATCTGAAGTCAGAAGCTGCCGGCTTAAAGCTATTCTTCTAAGAAAAAAATCTCGGCCAAGTTTGTGTTGAAATAATCTCTGATTGGGTATATTGTATTATTTGATAAATAATAATTCAGGTAAAAAAATCTCGCCTCCGCTTGTGAGCCAGCACAATCTGCAGGCCGGCTTTTGACTTGAAACACAATTATCTAATCGAGGTGATGTATTATGGAACCCAGTGAAATCATACGAGAACTAGCCATCGTTATCATATCGGCTAAATTGCTGGCTTTATTTGCCAGGAAGATTCATGTACCCCAGGTAGCAGGACAGATCGTGGCAGGTCTTCTGATCGGCCCCAGTCTGCTCAATCTGATTTCTACATCCGATAATCTGGCAGCCTTAGCGGAAATCGGCGTAATCCTGCTCATGTTCTCAGCCGGTCTTGAGACCAATATGAACCAGCTGAAAAAGTCGGGTCTTAAGGCTACCATTATCGCATGCTGCGGTGTATTTATACCCCTGATATGCGGAACCATACTTTACGGATGCTTTTACGGATTCGGAAAAGTTGGAAGTGAACATTTTCTCAAGGCAGTTTTTATCGGAACCATCCTGACAGCAACTTCTGTCAGCATCACGGCCCAGGCCCTCAAGGATATGGGACGGCTTTCCGATGAAATCGGTACCACCATCATGAGTGCGGCCGTCATCGATGATGTCATCGGCATTATTGTCCTGACCATCGTCATCAGTTTCCGCGATCCGTCAGCTGACATTTTCAAGGTAATAATCAGTACCGTACTCTTTTTTATACTGGCCATCGGTGTGGGCGTAATTATTTTCAAGATCTTTGTCGTTCTGGACGAGAAATACACCCATACCAGGAGGATTCCTATATTCGGCCTGTCCCTGGCTCTGGCCATGTCCTATGTGGCAGAGCATTTCTTCGGAGTGGCCGATATTACCGGTGCCTATCTGGCTGGTGTAATCCTCTGTATGCTTGACGAATCCGATTACATTGAGAGGAAAATGGAGATCAATTCCTATATGATCTTCGGACCGGTCTTCTTCTGCAGTATCGGTCTGCAGACCAATATAAGGCATCTGGACACCAACCTCCTCCTTTTCTCCCTGGCCTTTGTTATCGTGGGTATGGGGTCTAAGGTGGTCGGCTGCGGCGGAGTATCCAGACTGATGGGACATAATAAGAGAGATTCTCTTAAGATCGGATGCGGAATGATGACCAGGGGCGAGGTTGCCCTGATCGTTGCCCAGCGAGGATTGAGCGTAGGGCTGATGGACTCTTCCTTTTTTACAGCGGTCATTCTCTTGATTATTTCAAGCTCCATCCTGACACCTATTCTTCTCAAATCACTTTATGAAGGTGAAAGTGTACAAGCCACAAATGACGGAGTAGAAAGCAATGATGGAGTTGTAAATAGTGAAGAAAGAGAAGCCAAGGCCGGAATAAAAGAAAATGCCGAAGGAGAAGAGATCGACCTGGATCCGGTCCCGACAGAGCCGGTTAGTCTGGCTGAAAAGAACAGACTGGTAGAGATTGAAGAGTAAGAGATTAAATTAATAAGAGATTAATAAAGGAGATGAGTTATGTTTTATTTCAATGAAAGTGAGAGAGAGCATCGCCATGGCGACCACGGTCCCAAATATCTGGAGCAGGGACCACGCATGAACTTCGGTATCGTCCAGCTTATGCCGGGCAATGTGGTATCCCCCCATGTCCACAAAATCATGCAGGAGAGTTTCTTTATCCTCCAGGGACAGGTTACCATGTGTATTGAAGGAGAGACCATTCATCTGTCAAAAGGAGATTATATCCATCTTGAGCCGGGCGAAGCTCACAAGATCTGGAACGAAGGTGAAGAGATCCTTCGAATGGTGGTCACCGCAGCTCCCTATGTTGAAGGTGATAAGGAAAAAGTGGAAGAATAAAGAGCAGGGATGATTTAAAAAAGTTTTATAGACAGACAATTTTAATAAAGACATTTTCAGGAGGAATACTCCTCCTCGAATACTAAGCTCCCTTCATGAGGGACAGTGATAATAAACCACTGTACATCATGAGGGGAGTTTTTTGTTTATCGTAAAAATGCTTTTTTTAGCAGAATTGATATTTGTTTTTGAGTTTTTGAGGTTATTTTCTAATCATTTATAAAATTATTTTGACCATCTAACGAATAAAAGGCCTGAAGCTTTTATTATCAAAAAAACTTGTGAAATATGTGCAAAAAGTTACATAATCGTTACGAAAATTTACTGCAGGAATTACAAAACTTCCCTTGACGAAGAAGGGTATTTTTTTTATCATGAAGATTGGAAAAGTGCAATTTATGTGATGTAATTGTTGGTTCTAAGTGTATATTTGGCTTTGTACTGTTATTTGAAGTACATTACAAAAATATTGTCTATTAATGTGACCAATAAAAGAAACACTTGATTTGTGTAAATGTATCCATCAGCGCATAGGCTCGAAAATAATTGCTTAATAATTTCTCAATATTTTATTTGAAGCCATATTAATCTTAATTAACCGGCATGTCCGGATAGAAACATAGATAAAAAACCTTTAAATCATAGTTTTTTGCTTAAGTAGAGGGAGAAAAGGGTATGAAAAGAAAAGTCAGAAGTCTAATCGCATTTCTTCTCTGTCTGGTACTGATTTTTACATCCAGTCCCATAAGGACCTATGCAGATGCAGTGTCAGCGGAAGATAGTACAGCCGCAGAAGAAAGCACATTTTCTAATGATGATGCTTCAGGGGATGATGCATTGTCTCCGAATGAAAATGTGTCAGATGATTCGGGAGAGGACGGGGTCAGTCTGCCTTCCGATTCAACAGATGAAGATGTAAATGCACATGGGAATGCAGACATCGATGACGCGACAGAAGATGCTAATGGCAACGAAGAATCTCAGGATAATCAGCAGGAAGAGACATTCCGTAAGACTCAATATAAGTACGAAGACCGGAATGTTGAAGTCACAGCTACCTTATCCGATGTGACTGCCATACCTGATGACGCTGAGCTGGTCGTTACACCGGTTACATCCGGATCAACAGCCTATGATTACGACGCCTACATGAAGGCTTTGAATCAGGCTGACGAGAAAAAATACGACAAAAATAACACCCTTCTCTATGATATTGCCTTCTACGGGGCAGAAAGAGATGAGAACGGCAATAAAACCGGAAAAGTCGTTGAACTTGAGCCGGAAAAAGGAGCCGTTCAGATAAACATTTCCTTTAAGAAAAAACAGATTTCAGGCAAACTGGGCGCAAAGACAGCCTCCCAGGTCGCAGTGCGCCATTTACCCCTGAAAGAAAAGGTGAAAGAACAGTATGATTCCACCAGGGAAGCCACAGATCTTTCCGGCAAAGATATTAAAGTGGAGGAAGTCTATAAGGAAAGAGCCAGCCTGACCGGTCAGGAGAAGGTTGCCTTTGTAGCCAAAGACTTTAGTGTGTTTGCCGTAACAGTGACGGAAACTCAGAATAACAAGCCAAGCCGGATCATTCCGGACAATGTTGTATTGAATTTTGTAGATTTACAGGGAAATGCCGTCAACAATCCTAATGTGAATGGC
>CADBME010000163.1 GCA_902795715.1 uncultured Lachnospiraceae bacterium
ATCCGTCATGGCCCCTACCCCAAGGAAAATCAGGGACGGCAGGATACTCCATTCGTCCAGGAGATAAAAATAGTGCAGTAATCCGCCTTCTTCCATAATAGGCGGATAAATATTAACCAAAAGCATGCCAAAAGAGATCGGAACCAGAAGAAGAGGTTCATATTCCTTGACAATCGCCAGGTAAAGAAAAACCAGGGCGACCGCAATCATGATGAAGTTCCCTGCCTTCAGGGTGGCAAATCCGGTCTGCAGGCCCAAATTCTGTATCGTTTGAATAATACTCATAAATAGCCCTCCGGTTTATTCCTGTCAGTTCATGGTAACAAGCACAGCGCCGCCTTCCACCATATCACCGACAGACACTTCTACACTGGATACAACGCCATCTTCGCCGGCATAGATTTCATTTTCCATCTTCATGGCTTCAAGAACAACAACCGAAGCTCCCTTTTGTATGGATTCCCCTTCCTTAACCTTGATCTCAAGGATCTTTCCGGGCATGGGTGCCTTAATCTTAATCTTTCCTTCTCCACCGGTCTTTTTTGCCGGTGCCTTGGCAGCCGGTGCAGGCGCGGGAGCCTGGACAGCAGCTGCAGCCGGTGCAGAGCTACCTGCATCCTGACCCAGTTCCTCTACAGAAACTTCGTAAGCAACACCATTTACCGTTATTCTATAATTCTTCATAAGATCTCCTCCTGATTATCTTCTCTTCAACCTGCGAATCGAGCGAACAACAAGACGGTCGGCACTGACAGCCCCGCCTTCCGATGCCACGATGGCCGCCATGATCACGGCAATCAGGGCATCGTCACTCTTTTCCTCTTCTTCATATCCAAGTTCCTGCGGAGTCAGAATGGGGCGTTTGGGCACCCGTTCCGGTTCCTCCTCCACTCCGTGCTGGGGCATCTTTCTGGAAAAGGATTCTTTGACTTTGGTCCAGAACCTTCTCCAGGCTCTCTCGATTCCCGGTACATGAATGAACAGTGATATAACAAGGGAAATAAAGATGAGGACCACAAAAACCGTGCCCATTCCGATCACTGTATTAAATAAAGCATTCATTAAATCTCCACCCAATGATCTCACCCCTTATATGACAGAATGTTTTTTTGCAGCCGGCTCTTCTTTCTTATTAAAGAGCATCTCAAATGCCGCGATCAGTCTCTTTCTGCTGGCGTCAGGCTCGATAATGTCATCAATATATCCCCGGGAAGCCGCTGCCTGAACGCCGGTCTGCATCTCTTCATACTCTGCTGTCTTTTCCCGGATGAAATCCATCTTATCTTCCATGCCGTCAAGCTCCTGTCCGTAAATAATCCGGACCGCCTGAGAGGCATCCATCATGCCCACACTGGCATCCGGCCAGGCCAGGACAAAATCTGCCCCTATGGACTTGGAATTCATGACAACTCCTGCCGTACCATATGCCTTTCCGGCAATCAGGTTGATCTTGGGGACATCAGCTCCCGCAAGAACAGCAGCCAGCCTTGACATGGCTCCTGCAAGCCGGGGCTCCTCATGGGCATTGGCCCGGAGTCCTTCCGTGTTGGTCAGAGTAAGGACCGGGATGGAAAAGGCATCACAAAAACGTATAAAAGCAGCCGCCTTGTCAAGAGCCTTATTTCCTAAAACCGCTCCGTCCTCTCCGGGCTGACAGGCTGCAGCACCTACTGTCTCCCCGTTCAGACGCAGGAAACCCGTAACTATATCTTTTCCGTACATGGCTTTTGTCTCAAGAAAAGACCGGTCATCGGCAATGGATGAAAGAATAAAACGGGCATCGTACTCAGAAGTGTTCAGTTCCGGAATAATCCGGTTCAGATCATCCCGGCATTCCATATAGGCATCTTCCGACTGGTAATCCGAGGGAAGGAAGGACAGAAGAAGCAGGATCCGGTCCAGAAGAGCCTCCTCCGTATCACAGACGAAATCAACATTGCCGGCCTTCTCAGACTGGTAGCTGCTTGATCCGGTGTTGTTCTTGTCTTCACGGTTTCCGGCAAGGGCATTGGGGCTGTTGACAAAAAGGCTGGCCTGGTCCTTCTCCATAAAAACAAAATCGGACAAACCGGCCATCACGGATGCTCCGCCGCCGCACATACCAAATATAGCAGCAATCTGCGGGATCATACCGGAAGCTTTAGCCTGCTTTCTGAAAATCTGTCCAAAAGCATCCAGGGCATCATAGGCCTCCTGCAGCCTCAATCCGGCACA
>CADBME010000164.1 GCA_902795715.1 uncultured Lachnospiraceae bacterium
AATCCAGGGGTACTTCCAGATAGTGGTCACGGAAGTTCACATTCTGTTCCCCGTCGAGAACCTCCAGGAGGGCGGAGGCAGTGTCCCCCTTGTAATCGCTGCTGACCTTATCCACTTCGTCGAGAAGCATAACCGGATTGCGCACTCCGGCCTGGCGGATTCCCTCGGCGATCCGGCCGGGCATGGCTCCCACATAGGTCTTCCGGTGTCCCCGGATCTCTGCCTCATCCCGGACTCCGCCAAGTGAAATCCGGACATATTCTTTATTGAGGGCTCTGGCAATCGATTTGGCTATGGAAGTCTTCCCGGTTCCGGGAGGACCTACCAGACAGAGAATAGGAGCTTCACCCTTCCTGTTCAGGGTCCTCACGGCCAGATAATCCAGAATTCTCTCCTTGACCTTGGAGAGGCCGTAATGGTCTTCCTCAAGGATCTTCATAGCCTTTGTCAGGTCCTTGTTGTCCCTGGAGGCCTTATTCCAGGGCATTTCGAGCATGGTCTCGATGTAATTCTTCATAACCGTGCTCTCTGCCGCGATGGGAGGAACCGACCGGAAACGTCGGATTTCCTTGCGGATTTTCTCCTTCACTTCCTTGGAAGCCTTGAGACCGTCGACTTTTCTCATATATTCATCTGCTTCGGATTCGGCATCTTCCTCTCCCAGTTCTTCACGGATCACTTTCTGCTGCTCCCTGAGAACATAGTCTCTCTGGTTTTTGTCGACATTCACCTTAACCCGGGCTGCAATCTCATTTCGAATCCGGCTGATCTCCGCCTCCTGTTCCAGGATCATCATCATCTGTTCTGCCTGGCTCATCAGGTCGGCTTCTTCCAGTAGAAGCTGTTTCTTATGGGTCTCGCAGGGAAGGATGGAAGCAATCTCATTCAGGAGAAAGGCCAGATTGGTCTCCTCCATGGCCTTTTCCAGCTGAGGACTGCCAAATCCCGGATTTCTCTCCATGTATCTGCGGATATGGTCTTTTAACATACCAAGCTCCGTCACTTCTTCCTCCCGGGCCAGGTCTTCTGTTTCCGGAATTTCTTCAATCTCTGCCAGATAGCAGCCCTCCTGGTCCATGCAGGTAAGCATTCTGGCCCTCATTTTTCCTTCCACAAAAACCCTGAGCACATTCTGTCCGGCCTTGACCATCTGAAGGATCATGGCAACTGTGCCCACATGATAGAGGTCTTCTTCCTTTGGCTCGTCGCAAGCCGGATCATACTGGGTGGTCAGAAAAACTCTCTGAAATCGCTGAACAGACAATTCCAGGGCCCTCATGGACCTGGGCCTGGATACTTCAAAATATGTCGATGTATGTGGAAATACCACCTTATCCCTCAGGGGGAGAAGAGGCAGCACCATTCGTTCCATGTATTTTCTCCTCGTTTGTTCTAAAATAATCACCAATCACAAAAAGGAAAAAGCCGCCACAAGCAAGCCTGTTTGCCGTTTGTGCCAGCTTCTTCCAAGCCCGGACCCAGATCCGGACTCTTTTCAGTTTTTCTTTCTATTCCGCAGATCCTCAGGCAATCTCATCGCTCTCCTGCTTGATCTTGCGCTTTTTCCCTATGGGTTTCTTTTCCACAGGTTCATCGTTATAAGTAAGGATAGGCTCTCCCTCTCCTTCTACCGCTTCTTTGGTGATGGTGCAGGTTGCCACCAGTTCATCCGAAGGAATGGTGAACATCTGATCCATGATCGTATGTTCCATGATGGAGCGGAGTCCTCTGGCACCTGTATTTCGGGCGATGGCCTTTCTGGCGATGGCCACCAGAGCATCCTCGGTGAATTCCAGTTCCACTCCATCCATCTCGAAAAGCTTCTTATACTGTTTGACAAGAGCGCTCTTTGGCTCAGTGAGAATTCGGATCAGGGCCTCCTCATCCAGAGGGTTGAGGGATACATTCACCGGTACACGACCGATAAACTCCGGAATCAAACCGTATTTTACAAAGTCGTCCGGGAGAACCTGTGCCAGAAGCACTCCCAGATCTTTCTTCCTCTGTTCCATGATCTCTGCCTGGAAACCTATGGATTTCTTTCCGATCCGGTTCTCGATAATTTTCTCAAGTCCGTCAAAGGCTCCGCCGCAGATAAAGAGGATGTTGGTCGTGTCAATCTGGATAAACTCCTGGTGGGGATGTTTTCTTCCCCCCTGGGGCGGAACGGAAGCTACCGTTCCCTCCAGAATCTTCAGCAGGGCCTGCTGTACTCCTTCACCGGAAACATCCCGGGTAATGGAGGTATTTTCAGACTTTCTGGTAATCTTATCAATCTCATCGATATAAATGATACCGGTCTGGGCCCGTTCGATATCATAATCTGCCGCCTGGATCAGTTTAAGCAGGATGTTCTCCACATCCTCGCCCACATAACCTGCCTCTGTCAGGGCTGTGGCATCCGCAATGGCAAAGGGTACATTCAGCAGCCTTGCCAGGGTCTGGGCCAGAAGGGTTTTTCCGGAACCCGTGGGGCCGATCATGATAATATTACTTTTCTGTAATTCCACATCATCGGGATTCCCGGAAAGGATCCTTTTGTAATGATTGTAGACTGCAACAGAAAGTACTTTTTTGGCAGCTTCCTGGCCGATCACGTAATCATCCAGGAAGGCCTTCATTTCTTTCGGCTTGATCAGATTGATATTCTGGTCGTCTTCCTGACTCCCATTGAACTCATCTTCTATGATCTCCGAACACACTTCGATACACTCATCACAGATGTAAACACCCTTGGGCCCGGCTACCAATTTGCGCACCTGGTCCTGGGACTTTCCGCAGAATGAGCACCGAAAGCGGGGCGTATCCGATCTGTTTGCCATATATTGTCTCCTTATTATGACTCTCTCTTCTCGACAACGATATCAATCAGGCCATATTCCTTAGCCTGCTCTGCCGTCATATAATTATCCCGCTCTGTATCCACACAGATTTTCTCATAGGGCTGGCCTGTGTTGGCGGCCAGAATCCGGTTGAGTTTTTCCTTGGTCCGGATAATATGCTCGGCAGCAATCTCAATCTCCGTTGCCTGTCCCTGAGCTCCGCCTGAGGGCTGGTGGATCATGATCTCGGCATTGGGCAGGGCAAGCCGCTTGCCTTTTGTGCCGCCTGCAAGGAGAAAAGCTCCCATGCTGGCTGCCATACCCATACATATGGTAGAAACGTCACATTTGACAAACTGCATGGTGTCATAAATAGCCATGCCGGCACTGACCGAACCGCCGGGACTCATGATATAGAGATTGATATCCTTCTCCGGGTCTTCCGACTCCAGGAAAAGAAGCTGGGATACGACCAGACTGGCCGTCACGTCATTCACCTCTTCTCCGAGAAAGATGATTCTCTCTTTTAATAATCGGGAATAAATGTCATAGGATCTCTCTCCATGACTTGTCTGTTCCACAACATAGGGTACAAGACTCATATAAACCTCCGTCATATCACTTCAATGTCTCTGATTCTATTTCTTTTTCCTTACTCTTCTTCGGACTTCTCTTCTTCCCCTTCAAAGTCCAGATCTTCGGAAGCTTCCACGACTACAGCTGCTTCGCGAACGAAATCGATAGCCTTCTGAACCGCAAGATCTTTCTTCATATTCTCTTTCTGCTCGTCGCCCATGAAGGAAGCGATCTGCTCGGATTCCATCTGATACATCTGGGCCATACGGTCAAACTCAGCCTGAAGGTCATCATCGTCAGCCTTGAGTTCTTCTGCTGCAGCGATGGCCTCAAGGACCAGTGTTCCCTGGATTCTCTTGACAGCATCCGGTTTCATGGTCTCACGAAGGGCGTCCATGCTCTGTCCGGAGTACTGGAGATACTGCTCAAAGGAAAGTCCCTGATAAGAAATCCTCTGTTCAAACTCCTGAACCATCTGGTCAATCTGGTTCTCGATCATGGCATCGGGAATATCCATGGTGGAGGACTCCACAATCTGCTCTACCAGATCATTTTCCATCTTGCTCTTTGCCCGCTCTTCCTTGCCCATGGCCAGTTTGCCGCGGATGTCTTCCTTGTATTCTTCCAGAGAATCAAACTCTGTCGTATCCTGTGCGAAATCATCGTCAATCTCAGGGAGCTGCTTTTCTTTGATTCCAAGAACCTTGACATGGAACACTGCATCCTTGCCGGCAACATCCTGAGAATGATACTGCTCGGGGAAGGTGACTTCCACATCCTTCTCGTCCCCGATGTTCATGCCTACAAGCTGGTCTTCAAAAGTATCCACGAAGGAATGGGATCCGATCTCCAGTTTCTGGCTCTCTGCGGTTCCCCCATCAAAAGGAACTCCATCCACGGTACCGGCATAATTGAGGGTGATCACGTCCCCTTCTTTTACCGGTCTGTCTTCGATGGCAATTTCTCTTGCATTGCTTTCCTGGGCTTTTTTAAGTTCTGCTTCCACTTCCTCATCGGATACTTCCACGGAATCTTTGGCAACTTCAAGTCCTTTGTACTGGCCGAGTTCTACAGGAGGCTTCACTGCTACTTCGGCGGTGAAGACCAGGTCCTCTCCCTTACCTACGCTGACAATCTCCACGTCCGGGCGGGAAACGATATCCAGTCCGCTCTCTTCTACAGCCTTGGCATACTCATCCGGAAGAATATCATTCACAGCATCCTCAAAGAAGATTTCCGGACCATAAAACTTCTCGATCATTGCCTTGGGCGCTTTTCCCTTACGGAATCCGGGAAGGTTAAAGGATCCTTTTTTCTTATTGTAAGCCTTGACGGTTGCCTTCTCGAAATCTTTTGCGTCGACGGTAACTGTCAGCTTGGCAGTGTTATGTTCCAAATTCTCAACCTGTACACTCATGGTGATATATTCCTCCTTAATATTATATTCAAATTCTTATATTTTTCCTGTGTCTGCTAAACAACACAGTTCGATATTATATCATGCCGGCAAAATGATGTCCACATAATTCTTCAGAAGTTTAGCAGAAGTTTAGGGGTCTTTTTGTTGATTCTCTTCCTTTTTCTCTTCCCTTTCCTGCAAAAGAATCCGGACAGGATCATCCCGGGGAAGAAGAGGCAGGTTGTTCCAATCGATTGGCCAGATTTCTGACTGATTGTAGAGAATTTTCTCGTTTCCTTCGCTGACCTGTATGACCTGGAGTTCTTTCCGACCAGACAGTCTTCCACCCGGAATAAGAATCCTGTCATCTGCAAGCTTTTCGGACTTAATCCGTATATGGTCTCCGTATACACGGCTCTGATCGGTAAAATAATTACCCGACAATATATAATCTCCGCTTTCCTCATCCAGGTATAAGGCATGAATCTCAGGATTATGTATCCCGTACTGAATCTTTGAAGGCTCAAGATCTTCTTTTCCCTTAAGCCGTCGGACAAAATTACTTCCATAGAGCATATCGTACTCCAAAAGGCGGAGATTCTTTTTATACTTTTTACTCCCGCTCATGGTCTGATGGTAGCGGTTGAGAACTCCTTCATAGATTTTGGCCTCATGAAGGGCCTTGGATGCCAGCTGCCAGGCTTTGACATTGGCGGATTCTTCCGCGGCATGTTCCCGGTTGTAGCCGAAATTATCCCATATGACATAGGGGGTCTCATATTTATTTCCTTCTTTGAGATTGGAAGTATCAATGTTCATTCCCGGCAGATGGTCTCCGTATACCACAAGAATCACGTCTTCCGGATAGGAGGCAAGGGCATCCGTGAGTCTGCTGACGAAATCGTCCATCTCATGGATTTCATTGACATAATAGGTCCAGGCATTGCGATAAGAATCGGAAAGGCTCTCACCTGTAACCTGAATTTCCCCGGTCCCCTTTTCCGGCCGCGGAGTCCCCGGATAATCTCCGTGGGCCTGGACGGAAACGGTGTAGATCAGATCTTTCTCCTGTGTGGTCGCAAGGACATCCATAATCTGATCCTGCAGGATATAATCCTTGGGCCATCCAATCTCATTTCTCTCGGTAATATTCATATTCTCCAGGGAAATATAATAGTCAAATCCCAGGTTGCCGTAAACCTTGTCCCGGTCGTAGAAGGAGGCGCTGTTATTGTGAATAAGGCTGGAAGCATAACCATCCTCCTTTAGCCAGTAACTGATGTTGTCACAGCTTCTTCTGTGAAGAATGCTTCGGAAGGGGAATTCGCCCGATCCGAAATGATCCAGATCCATCCCGGTGATCACTTCAAACTCCGTGTTAATGGTCCCCGCCCCGTAAACGGGAACTTCCAGTCTTCCGTGGGTATAGTCTTTCTGCAGCCTGTGGAGATTGGGCAGGGGATCTTCCGAAATCTCAAGATCCTTAACCAGGGTGGGATCAAAGAAGGATTCCAGCTGAAGGAAAATGATATTAGGTTTCCTTTCTTCCTCTGCCGGGTCACTTACTGTCGGTTTCTTCTTCTCCTTGTTTTCTGCTTTCATTTTCCTGACTCTTCGATCCGTCCTGTTGATAATCCGGCGGATGGAGTCCTGTGAATAATTGAGGGGACGGTCGATTCCGGTATCCACAGCTGTGATAAAGAAACTGTAGGCTACACCGCAGTCCTGATAAGCATTGATCAGGTTGTCAAACTTTCTGGTCAGAAGTCCACGGGAGGTCCCAAGCTTCAGGCACAGGGTAAAGGCCGCTCCGATCAGGAAAAGCCAGCACAGGGAAACCAGGCCGTCAAAATCCCTCTTCTGCTCTCTGCTGTAGAGAAAGAGGCAGACAAATCCTCCGGTCAGGACAATAATCAGACAGACAGCCAGAATAATCTGGGGCATGGTCAGATAGCTCCGGATAATAGGCAGAGCGGATTTGGCTATGGTCAGGTCTACGGCGGTAAAAGGCGTTTTCCTCTGATTCAGAATCAGTCCGTTGGCCAGCCCCACCAGAATCCAGGACCCTCCGACCAGTGCATAGGCAAAGATTTTCTTCTTAAACAAAAGGACGACCGAGAGAGTGGTAAAGATCAGAAATCCGTTAAAAAAGAAGAGAAAAGTTCTTTCCCGGATAAAATCGATGAGTCCGGTCAGGGACTTTCGGAGAAGGATCTCAAGGTAGAGATTCAGAAACAAGGTCAGTATTAAGTTGATGAAAAGATATTTCCCCACATCAAGGGAAAACATTTTCCTTGCAAAATCCCGTATTGAATTCATGTTTTCCCCTTGTGCTGCCTGACGGATTTTTCCGGTCAGAGTCAATTCTCATCCTGGTGTTCTGTTTCCTGAATCAAGGTTCCCTGCACAATAAATCTTCCGGTTTCCGAAGTGGAAGTACAGGTGGAAAGGGTGACGATGGGATCTTTGGGATCCGGCTTGGTTCTCGTTTTGTAAAGAGACTGCTTGACCGCATCCTTCAGGTAGGCTTCGTAATCCTCGTCCCATTCAAATTCGATCATGTAGGCCGGGTGGAAAACCCGGTTATTCTCGGCATCGACCTTGACATGAATCTCCCGGGCGGCAAAAACCTGGTACTCCATGTCGCTTTCAGGTGTAAGAACCCAGATAAACTCATGTTCTTTATAATCAGCATCCTTATTGTAAGCCGTATCATAATATCTCTTAAGATAGCCGAACATCTTTCCACTGTTCATATTGTGGCCGTAAATAATGCTGTTGGTCGTCGTGAAGGGAGGAGTGCATTCTGCATCCAGAAAAATCGCTCCGTTGATATTTTTCTGTTTTTCAAATGTCCTGTGGAGGTAATAATCATTATCACTTGCCTGGACGATGGGATAGTTTACATTTTTATCGATATAAATCCACCCTACTACATCAGGATTTATTTTTTCCAGATCTGCAAAATTCACCTTGATGGGGCATTTATCCGGTTCTTTTTCATCCTCCGGAATCTCCTCCACATACCGGCGCAGATCTTCGTACTCATCATCTCCGGTCTTGTATTCCTTGTGAAAACCGAGGAGCTTCCACAATGCAAAAGCAAAAATGCAGAGGAAAAGCACAAGGAGGATCCTCAATACTGTTTTTTTCATTTTTTTATCCTTCCTTTTCCTTTGTCTTCTATTTAATTCTTACGGGAATCCCGCTGACACAAAGGGTTACCTCATCAGCCATGGAGGCGATAAACTGGTTTGCCTTTCCGGCCATGTCGCTAAAGACCCGTCCAAGTCTGTAGGAGGGCACGACGCTCATTCCAACTTCGTTGGTCACGACAATAAGGGTCTTATCCGCATCCCGGATCCCTTTGATCAGGTTGCTCAGTTCCAGAATCACTTCATTTTCCAGGTCACTGATTTCCTGATTGCTGATTTTTTCAAAGTCCCTTTCTTCTTCAAATAGAATGTTGGTAATCATGACCGTAACACAATCCAGGAGAATAGTATTTTTTTCCGTGCTGGTTACGACTTCCCCCAGGTCCCTGTAACCTTCATAGGTTCCCCAGTTGACATCCCTTCTTTCCTGATGGATTCGGATTCTTTCCTTCATATCTTCATCCACCGGAATGGCTGTGGCCAGATACAATACACTCTGGTCTCCGTATTCTCTTGCTTTTTTTTCTGCGATGACACTCTTGCCGGACCGGCTGCCGCCGGTTACCATAATGACTCTGGACATAGGAACCCCCCTCTCATTTCTTCAGATCAATTTTTAAAACACTGGCCTGTCCCCGGAATATGTGGGAGAATGTGGCGCAGACCAGAACCAGCTCCACAAAGAGTCCGTTCATGGGATATCCCAGGGCCATTCCCACATTTTGAATCAGGACAAACAAAGTCCTTGCATAGATAACGATGGAGAATGTCACACCAAAGGGAAGGCGGTCACCTCCCGGATCCCGGACCAAACCCAGGCACAGGAATGCAAAAAACAAGGCCATGGCCAGATATTGCAGCAGATTGACCACATAGAGCATGCCCATGGAAAAGACCAGGCTGATCCGGTAAATGGGAAGGAGAGATACAAGGGTTTCATTGTTGATCTCCTCCTCTCCCAGTTGTTTATATGGGATTTCCCGGGCCATTCCGGCCATGTTGGTTACCATATTGGTCCTGCTGAAGTAAAATGCGTATCCTTCTTCTTTGATATCCGTGGAAGAGAATTCCTCCACGCTGGTATCTACCTTTATGTGACATGCATTTCCCAGGGCGAAGGACATGGGCTGGTCACAGTCCATCACACCGTCATGAATGCGAAAGGCGGGCAGCCTTTCCTTGAGCAGGTTTTCCATCCCTCCTACACTGGCTTCCCAGGCCAGAAAGGGAACCACATCCGCAATCAGAGTAAAGAGCAGGACCAATACCAGGACATAAGACCAGATTGAATGTTTCTTATCTTCGATCAATTCCCGGTATCTTGACGGAAAAAAACAGGCTGTCACATACTGTGATAAAAATGTAACGGAATTCTCATTCATACTATCTTTATTATTCATGATCTTAATAACAGCTTTTCTCGTTTAAATATATGCAGCAAAGGATATCAAAGCCCGAAAATGATGGATTTACCGATTTCATCCGCCTTGTCCGGACCGTAGAGCTGTCGGATCAGGGAAAGAGCAAAAGGAATGGCCGTCCCGGCACCCCGGCTTGTGGTTACATTGCCATCTACCACCACTTCCTCTTCCAGATACCGGCCCACCGGCAGCCCTTCCAGGGATCCCGGATAGCTGGTTGCCCTGCGATCTTTCAGAAATCCCAGGCCTCCAAAGACAGAAGGAGCCGCGCAGATAGCTGCAATTCTTTTTCCCTCCTCATACTGTCCGGTAAGCAAATCGGCCAGACCCCGGTGGTCGCCAAGATGTCTGGTTCCGGGCATTCCTCCGGGAAGAACCAGGAGGTCTGCCTGGTCCAGGCCATCTTCAAAGAGCCGGTCCGCCATCACCTGAATCCCGTGGGAACCGGTAACCTCTTTTCTACCCGTGATGGAAACCATGGCAAGATCAGCCCCGGCACGCCGAAGCAGATCTACGACAGTCAGGCCTTCGACTTCTTCAAAACCATCGGCAAGGAATATATATACTTTACATGATTTACTCATTTTGACACCTCCTTTTCCTATCTCATCATTTTAGCCTAAAAAATGATCTTATGCAAGAGCGTGGAAGGGATTGACCCGGAGGATTTCCTATACCAAAAAAACGTTCCCACAGCTGCCTGTGGAAACGTTTTTTATTATACCTTAATCTCTTTGCAGATTAATTCTTTTACCCTGCAAGCCGCTTATTATGCGTTATGGTCTACCGTCTTGTGGATGGTATCTCTCATCTGCGGCCATGTCTCCATGTAGCGATCCATGTAGAACTTATACTTCTCATGGTTTGCCATATTGGGGGTAAATGTCTTGTCAACACGTACCAGAGCCTCGGCTGCTTCTGTGAAGTCTTTGAAGATGCCTGCGCCTACGCTGGCGATGATGGCATCACCCAGACATCCTGCACTCTGGTTCTCAACGGTTGTATACATGGGAACACCGATGATGTCGCAATGCATCTGCATCCAGAAATCGGATGTACAGATTCCGCCTGCTGCGTAGATCTCTTTTACATCGTAGCCTGCTTCTTTCATGCTGACGATACAGTGGTTTGCACCATAAGCAACGCCTTCGTAAACAGCTCTTGCGATATGAGCTGTGGTTGTTCCGATGGAAAGTCCCCAGAAGATTCCACGGGCCTTGGAGTCTGCATAAGGAGCACGGTTGCCCTGGAAGTCGGAGTTCATAACAACACCTTCACATCCGATCGGAACTTCCGATGCTTTCTCTGTGATCAGATCATAGATGTTCATCTCGCGCTCGGTTGCTTCCTGCAGCCAGGAACCCGGAAGAAGGTTGTTGCGGAACCATGTCAGGATTGCGCCGGAAGATGTCTGGCCACCCTCAAGAAGGCTGGTTCCATCATACATACAATTGGGATATGTTCCGTTTACACCATTTTCATGGAAATCTGTCTCGGAAAGACCAAGCAGACAGCTGGAAGTTCCGCCGATCAGGGTCATGCCGTTAGGTTTCACGCCGCCGACACCGAACATACATGCGTTACAGTCAGCTGTTCCCTGTACAACGATAGTTTTCTCGGAAAGGCCGAATGCCTTAGCTGCCTCCGGGCTAACCGGGCCGATAACTGCGCCAACGGGAAGAATCTCTTCCGGAACCTTATCCAGCCAGTCTTCAATACCAACTGCCTCTAAAAGATCTTTGGGATATCCGCCGTTTCTGTCATCATAGTTCCAGCGGAAAGCAGCGATGGACTTACAAACGGTAAGTTTTCCGGTTAACTGATAGTTGAGCCAGTCTTCAAAGTCAAAGATGGTCTTGGCCTTATCCCATACTTCCGGCTGGTTTCTCTTGGTCCACATCAGTTTGGGAATCATGGTATCGGCACGGAAGCTTGGTTTGTAGAATCTTGTTGCGGCAAACTTGTCGCGGATGGTGTCGATCTCAGCTGCCTCAGCGGCTGCACGAACATCGGGCCAAAGCATGGGCTTGCGGACAGACTCTCCGTTCTCATCCAGGAAAACGATGGTGCTTGTGGTAGCATCACAGGTTACGGCAACGATCTCTTCCGGATCGATACCGGCTTTCTTGATTGCTCCGGGAATAGCCTGTTTCAGTGCTGCGTACCATTCTTTGTCATCCTGCTCAGCCCATCCGTTCTGGGGATAGGTTGTGGGATACTCGGCAATATCATATGCTCTGTTCTGTCCTCTGAGGTCAAAGATTGCAACACGTGCGCTGCCGGTACCACAGTCAATACCCATCAAATACTTACTCATTTTGTGTCTCCTTTCAGCAATACATTTTTTTATAATCATGCTATATTGCACTGCAATGAAAGAGTCCTTCATCTTCTCCGATTACCTTTGGACAGGGCTGTCATGGTTCAGACAGGGGAGCCTTTCGAATGCAGATACCATTCTTTGTTTACAATAATCTGCAAATTACAGAAATGCTTTTACTGTCTCATAAACACCCTTGCCATCCAGTCCGTACTTGGAAACCAGAGCTGCGGCCGGTCCTGACTCACCGAAAACAT
>CADBME010000165.1 GCA_902795715.1 uncultured Lachnospiraceae bacterium
ATTCCTATCATGTCAATAGGTTTTATATGTTTTTTGTAGTGGGACAGTGGGGACGTTTCATATCGTCCCACATTGTTAAAGACCAAACAATGTGGGACGATATGAAACGTCCCCACTGTCCCACTACAAAAAACATATAAAACCTATTGACATGATAGGAATAATAGGTTAATATAAGTGAAACAAAAATAGAGGGGGTGGTCCTTCTGACACAGTTAGAGTGTTTGATGTCCATAAGTGGGATCATTGAGAGAAAAAGAATCATTTTATGTAAGTGCAGGAAATCAGAAGATGGATGAAAGTGAGTGATTCACTTTCATGAAATAGTGCTTAATAGAGGAGAGTAAATCATGGCTAAAAAGACCAGAGATCAGAGAAATCTTAAGTTTGAAACCTTGCAGATTCATGTAGGACAGGAGCAGGCGGATCCGGCTACTGATGCCAGAGCGGTTCCGATTTACCAGACTACGTCCTATGTTTTTCATAGTGCACAGCATGCAGCAGACCGGTTTAATCTGAGAGATGCCGGCAACATATACGGGAGATTAACCAACTCCACACAGGGGGTTTTGGAAGACAGAGTGGCTGCTCTTGAGGGGGGAGTGGCCGGTTTGGCCGTGGCAGCGGGTGCCGCTGCAGTTACTTATTCCATTCTGGCTCTTGCCAAAGCAGGAGATAATGTTGTGGCTCAAAAGACCATATACGGAGGAAGCTATAATCTGCTGGATCAGACCCTTCCCAATTACGGGATTACAACAAAGTTCGTGGATGTCCACAATCTTGAAGAGGTTGAGAAGGCAATTGATGACAATACCAGGCTGCTTTTCATTGAGACCCTGGGAAATCCCCATTCGGATATTCCGGATATCGAAGCCCTGGCAGAGATTGCCCATGCAAATAGAATACCGCTGGTCATTGATAATACTTTCGGGACACCTTTCCTGATCCGTCCCATCGAGTATGGCGCAGATATTGTCATTCATTCTGCAACAAAATTTATTGGTGGACATGGATCAACTCTGGGTGGTATTATCGTGGATAGCGGAAAGTTTGATTGGACGGCCAGCGGAAAGTTTCCTCAGTTTACCGAGCCAAATGCCAGTTATCATGGGGTTTCTTTTGTCCAGGCAGCGGGACCTGCTGCTTTTGTTACTTATGTCAGGGCGATCCTTTTGAGAGATACCGGGGCTGCCATTGCACCAATTTCCGCATGGATTCTGCTGCAGGGTCTGGAGACACTCTCTCTCAGACTGGAGCGTCATGCGGAAAACACAGCAAAAGTGGTTGAGTATCTGAGCAATCATCCTCTGGTTGAGAAGGTTAATCATCCTTCCCTGCCGGAACACCCGGACCATGATTTGTATCTGAAGTATTTCCCCAGGGGGGGAGCCTCTATTTTTACTTTCAATATAAAGGGCGGTAAGGAAGAAGCTTATAAGTTCATCGATAACCTGGAGATTTTCTCTCTTTTGGCCAATGTAGCCGATGTGAAGAGTCTGGTTATCCATCCCTACGATACGACCCATGCGGAGATGAGCCCTGAACAGCTGGCGGATGCCGGAATCTATCAGAACACTATTCGGCTCTCCATCGGCATTGAAAATATTGATGATATCCTGGAAGACCTGGATGAGGCTTTTAAAGCGATCGGGTGATCGACGGGATTATGAACCGCTTTAAAAAATCATACAGCATAAAAAACATTCTTTAATGAGAACAAGGAGATAAAGGAGTAAAGCTATGAGTAGAATATTTAAAGGAGTCCCGGAATTAATTGGCAATACACCTCTTATGGAAGCGGTGAATCTGGAAAGAGTCTGTGGTCTGAAGGCGAAATTGCTTTTGAAATTAGAGTATTTTAATCCGGCAGGAAGTGTTAAAGACCGTATTGCCAAGGCTATGATTGAGGATGCGGAGGAGAAGGGACTTCTTAAGGAGGGATCTACCATCATCGAGCCGACATCAGGCAATACCGGAATCGGACTGGCCTCCCTGGCTGCTGCTAAGGGATATAGAGCGATTTTTACCATGCCGGAGACTATGTCAGTTGAGCGGCGGAATATCCTGAAGGCCTATGGAGCGGAAATTGTTCTTACTCCCGGAGAGAAGGGAATGAAAGGAGCCATCGCCAAAGCGGAAGAGCTTAATAAAGAGATTGAAGGGAGTTTTATTCCCGGACAGTTTGTCAATCCTGCCAATCCGGCAATCCACAAAGCGACTACCGGTCCTGAGATCTGGAATGATACAGACGGCCAGGTAGATGTTTTCCTTGCCGGAGTGGGAACAGGCGGTACACTCACCGGTACAGGAGAATATCTGAAATCCCGCAATGACCAGGTCAAGGTAATTGCCATAGAGCCTTCGACATCTCCTGTTTTATCCAAAGGGCAGAGCGGAGCTCATAAGATTCAGGGAATAGGAGCCGGTTTTGTGCCGGATGTCCTGAACACAGAGATCTACGACGAGATCTTTCCTGTGGAAAATGAAGATGCTTTTGAAGCCAGCAAGCTGCTGACCAAAACAGAAGGAATCAGCACAGGTATTTCATCCGGAGCGGCTCTCCACGCCGCCATCGAGGTTGCAAAACGCCCGGAAAGCGAAGGAAAAACGATTGTAGTTCTTCTTCCCGACAGTGGAGACCGTTATTATTCAACCGCTTTATTTCAATAACTGATCATCATTAAAAGAATCATAGAGGATGATTATTAAAAGAGTCAAAGCAAAAAGGAGCAAGGGACTTTTCCTTTGCTCCTTTTTTATCGTCGGATTTATGTATCGAATACGTGATAGTTATATCAGATGGGAGATGACTCCCTCCTCTTAGGGGGGAGATAGTTAACTTCTATCAGTGGGAGTCCAATCTCCCATCTGATATAC
>CADBME010000166.1 GCA_902795715.1 uncultured Lachnospiraceae bacterium
GATTATTCTCAACTCCCCAAACGGAAGAAACCCACCCGGAACTAAGTGCACTATACCCATCCGCTTTATTATAAGCACTGTGGGCTGCCTTCAATGCCTCATCATAAGTAAAATCACCGCTGCCATCCAGGTCTTTTACGGTGACCTTCTTCCAGGCCATGGCATCACCATCATTGGTCTTTGCGATCACACCCTTATCGCTGACGGTCATATAAACCGTAATGTCTTTTGCTGCCGCTGCAAGAGCATCAGCCGGCATCACTGAGAACACCAGCATGAAAACCAGTGCCAAAGCTGCCATTTTTGTAAAATAGCGTTTTTTCAATTTACCCATTCCCTTCTCCTTTCTTGAAAGAACTAGCATAAAAACCCCCGAGAATCTGCTATTTTCCATTATAACTAATCGGATAATACAGAATTCCCGCTGCTGTTTCATTTATATTATAATTTTACTATTATTAATAAGCAATCTATAAAAAGTATAATTTTTTGCAATATTGTAAACAAGTATTTCTTATTCCTATTGATACTTTTTAGTAATTTATTATAAATCTTTTTCCAAATGATTAGAATCCAGACTATTACAGCTTTATTACTTCTTCTTCTAAATCTAACTGTTCAAAATATTTTTGTTATATATTACAGATTTTAATCATTTTTAAAAGATTCTGCAGTAAGAAATACCATTGGCCTCCTCATACTCAATTTTAAAGCAGAGAATCCCTTGCCCTGAATGACCATTTCAAGATACAGGTCAGGTGAATTACTTCGTCGGAGATTTTTTGCGCAGCAGATTCCTGAAGCCGGTCCTGGATGGGAAAGATTCCGTCTTAAGGCTGACCGATCCTATCATAAAAAACTCACATGAACCCTGCCTCCGGAGGAAGGAAAATCAGCAAAAACCCTGAAAATATAAGGAAAATCAAAAAAATGTTTTACAAATCCATGAAAAATGTTATAATAGACAAGATTGACGGCATGGCAGCATTGATTTCACTCCAATTCTCCCGTGTCAGGATTGAATATTAAGAAAAGGGGACGATCAATATGAGCGAATCTATGGCAGATTTTGAAAAAGAAATCGACGCGTCCTTCCGCACCCTGAACGAGGGAGAAGTGGTTGAAGGCGTGATCACCGCAGTTAATGACGATGCAGCGTATGTGGATATCAATTATCATGCGCAGGGAATCGTTAAGAAAGCGGACTACAGTGACGATCCTGCATTCACCATGCAGAGTGTCAAGGTAGGCGACAACATCAAGGCTGCTGTTCTGTCCATGAACGACGGCGAGGGCAATGTAGCACTTTCTGTAAAGGAAGCCGGCAAGAGCCAGGCATGGCAGACATTAGCCCAGTACAAAGAAGAAGGCACCATCATTCCGGTTCACATCAGCAGTGTTGTGAATAAGGGTGTTGTAGCTTACATCGAGGGCATCCGCGGATTTATCCCGGCTTCCCACCTTGATATCGGCTACGTAGAAGATACCAATACATTCCTTGACAAAGATGTGGATGTTAAGGTTATCACAGCAGAGCAGGCACAGAACCGTCTGGTCCTGTCTGTGAAGGAAGTTCTTTTCCAGCGCCGCCGTGAAGAGCGTGCTGCCCGGATCGAAGCCATCAAAGAAGGCGAAATCATGACGGGTACTGTTGAGACACTTCAGCCCTACGGAGCTTTCATCGGACTTGGTGACGGAGTATCCGGCCTGTGCCATATCTCCCAGATTGCTCACAAGCGGATTGAGACTCCCGGTGAAGTACTGAGCGAAGGTCAGGAAGTTAAGGTTAAGGTTCTCAAGGTTGCAGACGGCAAGATCAGCCTCAGCATCCGTCAGGCCGAAGACCGTCCGGAACGTCCTTCCAGAGATCGCGGCGATCGTGAAGGCGGACGCGGACGTGACCGCGGAGACCGTGGTTCCCGCAGAAACCAGGGTCCCTCTTCCTACAAAGATGAAGGCGCTGCAACAACAGGTCTCGGCGCACTTCTGAAGGATATCAAGCTCGACTAATTGATATGTTGATATCTATGATCATTTGATATTTACCTGTCATTTGATTGAAAAAACGGATACTAACGATTAACCGGCACAGAAGCTGTCTTCCGTGCCGGTTTTTATTGTATCTATATTCTTTTCTTATCTGTATCTTTTCTATTATTAAGCTAATCTTATTATATTAAGCTACTCTTTTCGATGCCTTTTTAGCGATCAGCTAGATACTCATCTCCCTCACCTGTGGATGTTCATTCATAAAGGCTACTACATCCGCATAGGAAAAGGGACGATAAGAACGGACAGACAAGATCATTTCTATTTCCCCTTCTGTCTTTTTCTTTTTAATATGCGTATTATCAATAATGCATTTCTTTTCATCGAAGAAACGGTTCAATGCTTCATGCAGTTCCGGTTGATCCTTCATACGGACTACAATATCATACTCATGCTGGTAGTTGGAACCGGCAGGATGCTTATGAAGAGCGAACTGGAGAATCAGAATAATCCCGGTTGCCGCAAATCCGACAAGATAGAGACCTGATCCGATAGACAGTCCGACCGCCGCCGTAGCCCAGATTCCGGCAGCAGTAGTCAGGCCTTTTACACCGGATTTACCCTGCTTGAAAATAATACCGGCACCCAGAAATGAGATGCCGCTGACGACCTGGGCAGCTATACGGGCATTGTCCGTCTTGTTCAGGCTTAGCTCCGCCACATCAACAAAAGCATACTTTGAAAGAATCATAAAAAGAGCAGCCGACAATGCCACGATACAGTGGGTTCGAATACCGGCTTCCTTAAATCTCTTTGATCGTTCAAGACCGATCAGACCGCCCGCAACCGTTGCGATGACCAGTCGGATTATAAACTCAAGATTATCACTCCATCTCAGCAGCATTTCCGGCTGAAACTCTGTTAATCCTTTTATCATCTGACATCCTCCCCATACAATGATAATTACCTTCTGCTTCTTGAACTGCTTATTGAACTTACTGAATAAGAAGCAGTTCCAATTGATATATTATTCATTTTAGAATAGTACTCATTCTGACATAAGACTCAGGAAAAATACTTTTTAATATTTGAGCACAATTATTTAACTATGATATACCGTCTGTAAAAGAAATGTCAACCATCCTGAGAACCTATTTTCAGAGATTTATTCAAAAAACTTTATCAATCATTTTACTGTATTCAACTAAAGGATTTTCTCTTGATTACTAATCAGGCATCGGCTATAATTAAAAATAATAAAACCCATTCAAAAAGGAGACATTATGCCAAAAAAGAACAAAGCAACAACAAGGGATATCGCCAGAGAATGTAAGCTGTCCCAGTCCACCGTCTCCATGGTGCTAAGCGGCAGGGAAGACATTCATTTCAAAGAAGAAACCGTACGAAAAGTACTTGCCACAGCAGACAAAATGGGCTATGTCTACAAAAAACGCCCCAAAAAGCCGGAAAACCCACTTCATAAAACCGTCCTGATCATGTGTCCATCCCTCTCCACGGAATACTATACTACCCTGGTCCGGACCATCACAAAAAGCGCAAAGAAAAAAGGTCTCCACACTATGACCACCTATACCATGAGAGACCTGAAAACAGAAGAAGACTTCCTGAACACAGCCCTCCACTCCCAATTCTACGGGATCATCTATACCTACGCCCCCCAGGCCATAGACAAAATCAACCAGCTTCACAGGAAGATTCCCTTTGTACTCATCAACGACTATAACGAAAAACTCCGTATCCCTTTAATCGAGCTGGACAGCAAACGATCCGGAATCATGATCGGCGACCACCTTGTCTCCCTGGGACATCGTCATATCGCATATATGACAACCCCCCTCGATTCTCTGGAACTCCCCCGGATACGCCGTCTGGACGGACTGAAAGAATCCTTCAGCCGGGCCGGACTGGACCCGGAAAACGTAGAAACCATCGCCCTCACCCAAAACCAATGGGATTATTATCTGATGGGCAACCGCTACTATGATGCCGGATACCAGTTAACCATGCAATACATGAAATCCGCAGGCCACCAGGCAACCGCCTTCGTAGGCAACAACGATCAGATATCCTTCGGAATCATAGACGCCCTCCGCAAAATGGGCTACTCCATCCCCGACGACTACTCCGTCTGCGGTTTCGACAACACCCTGGCCTCCTCCTTCGAAGGCATCTCCCTCACCACCATCGACCACTCCATCGAAGAAAAAGGAGCCTCCGCAATACGGATCCTGGTCGATATGCACACATCATCCACCGAGCCCTCCAATAAAAGAGCACTGATGCGGCTCGAATACGACCCCGTCCTCCTTGTGAGAAACTCCACAGGACCGGCAGTGAGACAATAGTGGGACAATGGGGACGTTTCATATTGTCCCACTTTGTCGTTTTTTTACCAAAGTGGGACAATATGAAACGTCCCCATTGTCCCACTAAAGAACCATGATGGAAAAGAGAATAAAACCGAAAACAGCCAATCATCTGTCCAAATGATTGGCTGTCTGGTATTCATTACATATTGTAGGTACTACATATTGCTGGCTCACTGCTTTCCAGTCATGCTGCTTACCGGCAACATTCTAAATATTGGGCAGTTGCTTGCTGAACCTATATTCTCTGCTAAGGATTGGAAATATTCCCCAAAATAGGACAATATGAAACGTCCCCACTGTCCCACTATTCTACGACTGTGGTGAAAGCATCCCAGGGAATGTTCACAGCGGCGCCCTGGTTGATAATTTCGTCGACATGCATCAGGAGCGGGTAGTCCGAAAGTTTTACAACACCTCGCTCAGCCAGTTTTCTGACAGCTCTTGCTGTTCTGGTAGCGATTACGATGGATTCGAGGGTTACACCGTTGAGTTCTTCCATGGCTTCGTCAAAGCTGAGTCCGCGTCCGAGAAGGGTTCCGATCTTTCTGGTTCTTCCGCCGAATACGGTTACAAAGAGGTCGCCGCCGCCATGGACGATGTTCTCGGGGCCTCCACCGATGAGTTCGAGGAGCTGGATCATCTCTTTGAGTCCCTGTCCGAAGAGGGCTGCCTGAGAGTTATAATGTACGGCTCCGATCTTTCCGTCTCTCTTCTCAGCAAGTCCTACAGCGAGGGTTACACCCAGGGCATAGGCATTCTTCATAGCAACTGCGCACTCAACTCCGACTACGTCCGTTGACAGGGAGATATGATAATAATCTGTTGCCAGGAGAGATTTGATATACTTGAGTGTCTCCATGTCCTTGCCGCAGAAAGCAACGTGGGAGTCGTCATGGTCTGCTAATTCGTAGCTGGTGCAAGGTCCGCCGATGGCATTAAGGTTGAGATTCTTGCCTTCAGGCTGTCTCTCTGCGAAGATGGTGGGATAGGGAACCAGAGTTCCGTCTTCCAGATCTACCATTCCTTTTGTTACGGTCAGAAGCGGAACATCTTCAGAAAGCACCGGAAGGATCTCGTCGCAGAACCAGTCAAGTCCGAAGCTGCTGACACCGCCGAGAACCAGGTCTGCACCCTGGAGGGCTTCTTCAAGCTCTTCAATCTGATAATACTTGATGCCGTGATGTAAAGTTCTCTTTAATGTAATATGGAAGTCATCCTTGCGAAGGCCGTCGATGATGTCACGATCCAGGGGTGATCCTACCAGTCTTACCTCATGTCCGTTTTCAAAAGCCGGGAATGTAATTGCTGAATTCATCTGTCCTGCACACACAAAAGTAATAACGCTCATTTTTTTCCTCCTCTGTAACCCTTTCAATTTTTGATTTTCTTTGAATCGTTTTTTGAATCTAATTGTTTCTTTGTAACTTCTCTTTGAATCTTCCGGGATCTTCATTCTTCTGAAGATGAAGATCATGATATGGTTTCCTGTCTTGTTGGCTTGCAGACTCGTCCGGCTTTCCTGTCCTTCCTGGCTTGTCTGACATATCTGTTTTGTTCTTATGGCTGTATTCAACCATATATTCCTTCTCTTGTCAAACGCCCGAAACCGCATGAATCGTAAGTTTTTCAGGGTTTTTCGTTAATCAGACAACTTTGATTAACTGCCTTGTTTCCGCAGATCCGAATCTCTTTTGAATATGGAGTATCTCAAAATATTCTTCAGGGTCAATTTATCTTTTATACAGGCATTCTTTTCTCTTGTCAGCTTTTGCCGATTCATATATAGTATAATCAATCAAACGATTATTTGATTAACAATTTTCTGTTAATCAAAATAAATCAAAACAATAATTATTCAGCTGTATATACCCTTTAGTAAGCAGATAAGTCTATCGGAAATCGACTTTTGAAAACCAGCTCATGGGTGTCCAAAAGGAATGATTAGGGAGGGAATGGAAAGATGGGTAAGAGAAATAAGGTAACCACAAGGGATATCGCCGAGTATACCGGAGTTTCCCAGTCCACAGTATCCATGATCCTGAGCGGCAAAAAAGGGGTGTCTTTTATGCCGGAAACCCGGGAAATGGTCATGGAAGCTGCCAAAAAGCTCGGTTATAAAAAGCCGGAAAAGAAGTCGGAAGCTCTTGCAGGAAACTCATTATCTGACACTATCCTTCTGCTGGCTCCCCTCCTGTCCAACAGTTATTATACATCGATTATTCATTCCATCTGCCAACAGGCAGCAGCCTGCAGCTATGATGTCATGACCGCCGTCACCTTCCGGGAGGCGGACCGGGAAACGGAATACCTTTCCATGGCCAAAAAAGCCGTCCTGCCGGTGTAATCATCCTCTACCCCATAAGCAAAATCTCTGAGGCAAATGCTCTGGCCAAAAGCCTTCCCGTCGTAATGATCGGGGAGAAACCGGATAATATCCGCTTCGATTCCGTGGAGCTCGACAGCAAAAAGCCGGGCTTCCTCATGGCAGACCATCTGATCTCTCTGGGTCATCGTCACATTGCCTTTATCTCCTCTCCCATCAGGAAACACGAAATCAGCCGTGTCCGGAGACTGGAGGGGCTGCGGCTGGCCTACAGGCAGCACATGCTGGACGAAAGCCTGATCCGGGTCTTCCAGCCTTCTACAGCAGAGTTTCAAAAATATTCCGGCCAGTCCGCCGAGTATCAGGTTGGTTTTGAGATGGCAAAGAAAGTCCTAAGCGACGCCTCTCAGATCACTGCCCTGGTCGGTCAGAATGATATGACAGCCTATGGCATCATGGCTTCACTGCGCCAGGCCGGCTGCCTTATCCCCAGGGATTATTCTGTGGGCGGTTTCGACGATTCGGTCATGTCCTCCATGCCCCAGATCTCCCTGACAAGTGTAGAACATGCTGCCATCCAAAAGGGACGGGACGCGGTAAACCTGATCTACAATCGGAACCATCAGACCCGGGATTATACTCCGATTACAAGGGTGGAATATGAGCCCCGGCTTATCATCAGAACTTCCACGGGCAAGGCCCCCAAATGACTGCAAGGCTGCAGGTCAGAAGAGCCAAACCAGTCCACTATGCTCCGTCTTCCTTTATTTTTTCGACAGCATATCCATGGCTGTCCCGATCAGAGAATTCAGCATGTCTTCTGTCTCATTGTTTTCTCCTTTGAGAAGCTTCATCACCGACTTTTTGGTAGCTGAATCCGCTTTTCTGTACAATTCAATCAGCTTCTTCTCCGAGGCTGTGACCTTGATGGATGAAGTCGCAGCGGAACCTGAACCTGAATGAGAAGAAGTCCCGGGTTTCCCCGAAGTTTTCCCGGACGTTTTTCCGGAAGTTTTCCCTGAGGTCTTTCCTGACGTCTTTCCGGCACTTCCTCCTTTTGCAGCATTCAGAAGGCTGGTCTGGGTCACACCGGTTGCTTTGGCAATCTGCCTGAGAGCCGCCTGGGTCAGTTCTTTCTCCCCTCGCTCCGCCTTGCTGATATCGGATGCGGTCACTCCATCCACCTTCTTTGCCAGCTGCTCCTGGGTCAAACCCGCAGCTGTTCTCGCTTCTTTAATTAATTCTCCGACTTTTTTTGCCATTTGGGCACCTCCTTCTTTTCACAAATTGTCCTCCAGACGAATCACTAATTCCGGATAAATATGGGAAGGAATCCGGTCTTCAAAGGTATAGAGGCGTGTATCCTCCCAACCCTCTTCAAAATCATAAACGGTGATTTCCATTTAAAGAATCAGCGCCTGCCGACAGTGGTGACAGGCGCTGAATACTGGCATGGAAAACGTCTCCGCTTTCACTTATTTATTCTGATTATTCTTATTTATTCTCCTCACGGATTTTGTTGAGACGCTTCATTACATCGTTGCCGCCTCTTCCGAAGTAGTCAAGGAGTGTATTGTACTCAGCGTAAAGCTTGTCGTATACAGCAACCTTCTCGGGATCCGGTGTGTAAACCTTGTCCTGAAGTTTAGCGAACTTAGCTGCGATCTCGTTGGCATCTTTGTAGCCTGTTATGGATTCGTCTGCTGCTGCAGTTCCCAGAACAGCTGCACCCAGAGCGCAGGCCTGGTCAGAAGCACATACCTGGATGGGACGATTAAGAACGTCAGTATAAATCTGAACGATCAGGGGGTTCTTGGAAGGAATTCCGCCACTCAGTACTACACTGTTAACCGGAACGCCGGCTTTCTCAAAGCTTTCTACGATGGCTCTGGTACCGTAAGCTGTAGCTTCGATCAGGGCCAGATAGATATCTTCCGGTTTGGTCAGAAGGTTCATACCAAGGATCATTCCGTTGAGGTCAAAGTCCATGAGCGGGGAACGTACACCGTTGAACCAGTCAAGAGCTACCAGTCCGCTGGCACCTGCTTTGTAACCGGCAAGTTTTTCAGAGAGAAGCTGATGAACACTGATGCCTTTTTCTCTTGCCTGACGGGCATATGATTCCGGTACGCAATTGTCAACAAACCATGCAAAATGATCACCTACACAGGACTGGCCTGCTTCGATTCCGAAGAATCCCGGCATGATACCGTCTTTGATGATACCC
>CADBME010000167.1 GCA_902795715.1 uncultured Lachnospiraceae bacterium
CCCGGTACTGGGCCAGATCCAGACGGATACTTCCCGTCGCCTTCTTCATTGCCTTGGTCTGAGCAGCACCTCCTACACGGGATACCGACAAACCGACATTGACTGCGGGACGCTGTCCCGAGAAGAAAAGATCGGACTCCAGGAAAATCTGTCCATCCGTAATAGATATAATGTTGGTAGGTATATAGGCCGATACATCTCCGGCCTGGGTTTCCACGATGGGGAGGGCTGTGATGCTTCCGCCTCCGATCTCATCCGCCAGACGGGCAGACCTTTCAAGCAATCTGGAATGAAGGTAGAAAACATCTCCCGGATAAGCCTCACGTCCCGGAGAACGCTCGAGCAGGAGGGAAAGAGCACGATATGCGATGGCATGCTTTGACAGGTCATCATAGACAATCAAAACATCCCGGCCCTTTCTCATAAAGTACTCGCCCATGGCGGTACCGGAATAGGGGGCGATAAACTGCATAGGCGCAGACTCACTGGCTGAAGCATTCACTACTATGGTATACTCCATGGCTCCCTTTTTCTTCAGAGATGCTACCAGCTGGGCAATACTGCTGGCCTTCTGACCTATGGCGACATAGATGCAGACTACATCATTTCCTTTTTGATTTAAAATGGTATCGATGGCTATAGATGTCTTTCCGGTCTGACGGTCCCCGATAATAAGCTCACGCTGACCGCGGCCGATGGGAAACATGGAATCAATGCAAAGAATACCCGTATTCATGGGGGTATCCACAGCCTGTCTCTCTATGATCTCCGGAGCAGACGCTTCTATAGGAAGATAATCCATGGACATGACAGCGCCCTGATCATCCACCGGATTACCCAGAGCATCTACAACCCTGCCCAGGAAGCCTTCCCCGACCGGAACACCGGCTGTCTTTTTTGTCCGTCGGACACGGCTGCCTTCCATAACCGCTTCCTCATCACCAAAGAGGATAATACCGACACTGTCCGGACGAAGGTCCTGTACCATACCTTTCACACCGGATTCGAAGACAACGATCTCGCCGTATACCACACTTTCCAGGCCTTCGGCAAAAATAATCCCGTCACCAACCATGGTGACAATTCCTTCCTCTTCCGGAAGGGCTTCCAACTCCCAGGCATCCAGTGAAGTCTTAAGAAGGGTTATATAATCAATCCGCTCCGGCTCTTCCTTCCCGGCCGCATCCGACACCTTCTCCTGGAACATTGCCTTCAGCTGCTGTACCCTTCCCTTCCGGGTCCAATCATAGATCTCATTTCCTACGATTAGCTTAAAACCGGAAGAAATTCTGGAATCTTCCACCCAGAGGAGTTCAAAGTCTTTGTGGTATTTTTTTTCTAAAAAATCAATAAATCTTTTCTTTCTCTCATCATTCGGTGCGGTATTGGAATAAAGAAAAGCTTTGGCAAGCTTCTTTTTCGAGCTCTCACTCATAATCCGCACCCCTTTCGACTTCGTCCAGGAAGGCATCATAGAACTGATCCGTATCCCCATCAAGGAGAAGCTTATCCGCTGCATCCGCAATGAGGTTGGAAATCTCCTCACGGGCACCGGCCACGATCTCTTCCTTCCTTCTCTCGCCCTCTCCCTCGGCCTTCTTGATGATACGTCGGGCCTCTTCCTGGGCTTCCGTTACCTTCTGCCGGCGAAGCTCCTGAATCTCCCGGCTCGCTTTCTGTCTTTCCACGAGGATCTGGTCTGCAGATGCCTGAAGCTGCTTATCATACTCATCTTTCAGATCCTTTGCATCCGCAAGAGCCTGGTTCTTCTCCTCATCAATCTGGCGATAGTGGTCTTCTCTCTCTTCCATGAATTTTTTCACCGGACCAAAAAGAATATAATAAAGCCCGCCGAAGAGAATAATTACATTAAACAAATGAAGTAAAATCTGTACAAAATCAATTCCAAGCGGCATGGTATTCTCGCCTCCTGTTTTTTACATTACAAAGATTATCAGAATGGATGTAATCAAAGCATAGATAACAACCGTCTCTATGAATACCAGTCCCAGCATCAGGACCGTACGAATCTTACCGTCAGCCTCCGGCTGTCTGGCAATACCTTCATTTGCCTTACTGATCGCATTGCCCATACCAAGCGCACCACCTAAACCGGCAAGTCCGATCGCAATCGCTGCACCGATGGCCTTTCCGGCATTGGC
>CADBME010000168.1 GCA_902795715.1 uncultured Lachnospiraceae bacterium
ATGAAGGCCGGACGGATCGTGGAACAGGGAACCATCGAAGAGGTCTATGATCACCCGAAAGAAGACTACACCAAACGGTTGCTGGAAGCGAGCAAGTAGGAAGCAGGCAGGCAAGTCTGCAGTCCGGTAACTGACAGCAAGTCTGTAAAAGGAGGAGGCGTCCCCATGCAGATACGATATATTGCGGATATGCATTTTGATCATGCGGATATCATTCCCTATGATGATCGCCCTTTCAATAGTGTGGACCAGATGAATCAGGTCATGATCGAGCGTTGGAACCAGGTTGTAGGGCACGATGACCTGACCTGGATCCTGGGAGACTTTTGCGCAGGCCCCGCGGAGCGATGGGCCGAACTCCTTGATCAGCTGGCAGGCCGGAAAGCCCTGATCCTGGGCAATCATGATTCGGCGGACTCTGTCCGCAAGATAGGGGATCGGCTCGAAGACATCGCCGACTACCGGGAGATTGAAGACAACGGGCGAAAAGTAATCCTTTGTCATTATCCCATCTTCTCCTTCCGAGACCATTATTTCGGCGCTTACCACCTCTATGGCCATGTGCACAGTTCCTATGAATGGAATATCACAAAAAACGCCAAACGGCTCATGCGCGACCTCTATGTCAGAGATGACATCCTCCGCATGGCCAATGTCGGCGCCATGGTTCCTTATATGGACTACACCCCCCGCACTCTCGATGAGCTCAAAGGGGAACTATAGTGAAAAAATAAAGCCCTGTGGGCTCCTCATTCATGAAGAGAGCCTGCAGGGCTTTAAAAATATCAATGCTTTCCCGTAAGAAAATGTTACCTATTCCTCTTCCCGATCTCCAAGGCCAAGCTCGTCGGCATGCTCTTTCATACCTTCAATACAGATTCCGGCAACATCACGAACTTCCATGCCAAGCATCTCACAGCCCTGGCGGATCAGGTCCCGGTTGCATTTGGCCGCAAACCTTTTGTCTTTAAACTTCTTCATAAAGCTTTTCACTGTGAGGTCAGTGATCCCGTGCGGCCGCATCCTGGCGCAGGCCTGGATGATACCGGTCAGCTCATCCACGGTAAAAAGGCTTTTCTCCAGGTCGGTCTCCGGCTTCACATCGGTACAGATTCCGTAGCCATGGCTTAAAATGGCACGGACATCCTCCTCAGAAACTCCGGCTTCCAAAAGGGGTTCTTTCGTATGTTGAAGATGCTCCTCGGGATATTTCTCGTAATCATAATCATGCAGGTATCCGATGGCCTGCCAGTATTCCGGATCCTCTCCGAAATGGGCAGCCATAGCTCCCATGGCATAGGAGACATTCTTTGAATGGAGAATCAGATTCTCCTGGGTTATCATATCTTTATTGATCTCTTTGGCTCTATCTAAGGTTAACATTGTTAATTCTCCTTTTTTCAATCTATACTCAATAGAGACAGAGGACCGTCCCCTGTCTCCTCCTATAATCAATGAAAATAGGGGGCATATTTTGCTGCCAGCAGAATCGCTTCCGCCATGCTGATCCCCAGGGCAATCCCCTTGCCCGCTATATCAAAGGCTGTGCCGTGGTCTACGCTGGTGCGGAGGATAGGCATTCCGTTGGTAATGGAAATGGTCCTGTCAAAGTCCAGGGTCTTGGTGGCGATGTGGCCCTGGTCATGATAGAGGGACAGGACGCTGTTATAGCGGCCGATGGCCGCCTGATGGAAAACGGAATCTGCCCCGATGGGGCCGGCTACATCATAGCCTTCTGCCTTCAGTTCCTCTACCGCCGGGGAAATCTCATTGACCTCCTCCCAGCCGAAAAGTCCATGTTCTCCGCAATGGGGATTGAGGCCGGCAACCGCCATCGTCCCCTCCGTCACACCAAGTCTTCTTAAGGCCTCAAAACATTCTTTTGCACATTTTTTTATATTATCCTTGGTGATATCCTCAAGCATATCCCGGATGGACTTATGCCTGGACAGGAAGAACACTCTGAGTCCCCTGGTCTCGAACATGGTAAGGGGATTTGGTGTATCCGTAAGAGCCCCGAAGATCTCCGTATGGCCGATGAAAGGAACCTGGGCTGCATGCAGGGCCTCTTTGTTAATAGGGGTGGTGGCGACCGCATCCGCTTCATGATTCATAGCCAGTTCAATGCTCTTTTCAATATAAGTGTAGGCTGCCCTGCCGCACATGGCCTGGACCTGGCCGTAGGCAAAGACCGACTGGTCAATATTATCAAAATCGATTAGATTCAGTACGCCCGGCCGGTAATCTCCCTGGTCCGGACTTTCCACAAGATGAATGGACAGGCCGGTATTCGTAATGGCAATCGCATTCTCCATCACCTGTCTGTCACCGATCACGATCACATCTGCCGCATCCGTCACCTCAGGTTCAGCGATGGCTTTGGCAACGATTTCCGGACCGATGCCCGCAGGATCACCGATGGGAACAGCGATAATAGGTTTTCTGGAATTCATTTTTTTCTCTCCTTTAATCAACAAACACATGCAGACCGAGCTTGTGGGATATGTGTTCCATCGCTTTTACCGCGGCAATACTGTTGCCGAACCGGTCCAGGGCAGGGCCGTAGAGACCAATACCATATGGACCTTTCACCGCGCAGACCAGTCCGCCACCCACGCCGCTCTTTGCGGGGATGCCTACCTTGACACCGAATTCACCGGAGAAATCATACATACCGCAGGTGAACATGATACTTTTGATCGTGCGCACATACACCGGAGCAAGCCAATGCTTCTGGGTAAACGGATTCACTCCGTTATTGGCCAGTATGATGCCCAGCCCGGCCAGGGACCTGGCTGTGGCTGAAAGG
>CADBME010000169.1 GCA_902795715.1 uncultured Lachnospiraceae bacterium
ATCAATATGTGTAAAGTTATAGTAAATCGTCTGGAAGAGTAAATCAGCTGGATTAATAGTTGGCTAAAAAAATAGTGAGGCATGTTATGGATAAGATAAAAGTAATAATTGCAGACGACAGTGATTTCGTGCGTGATGGCATGAAGATAATCCTTGACGTGGATGATGACTTCCAGGTTCTGGGATGTGCTTCGAATGGAAGAGAAGCCATTGAAATAGCCGAGAAGGAAGCTCCGGACGTATTCCTCATGGATATTCAGATGCCGGAAATGGACGGCATTGAGGCAACAAAGGAAATTGTGAGCCGCGGACTTGGCAAGGTTCTGATACTCACAACCTTTGATGATGATGACCTGGTTCGTCAGGCGCTGGCCGGCGGTGCAAAAGGCTACCTCATTAAAAATCACACACCTGACCACCTTAAGCAGATGATCAAATCAGTGTATTTTGGAACTGGAGTCATGGAAGAAAACATTCTGGAATCTCTGACTGCCTCCTCCGCTGCTTCCACAGCTGCTTCAGGGGACTCCGGCGCAGAAGGTTTTGACGAATCTATATACTCAGCGCGAGAGCTTGAAATAATAAAAGCAGTTGCAGAGGGACTTTCTAATAAGGAAATTGCAGAGAAGTTGTTTATCTCTGAGGGAACTGTGAAGAACTACATCACGACAATCCTTTCCAAAGAAGGCCTGTCCCACAGAACAGCCCTTGCAGTATATTACCTCACTGGACGTAAATAATTGAAATTATTGGATTTAAAATATACTCAATGATAATTTGTTATGGCTGCCGAATATGGCGAAGGATGGCAACAAAGATGATAACAATTCTGACGACATTGTAGAATCGCGAAGGGCATTTCCTTATGGCGGGGGATGCCCTTTTGTGTTACTATTAACTACGCAGTAATAAAGGTGTGAAGTCGTTTATTCATAATAGGATCTTGGAGAATATAAAATGTTAAATATAGTTTTTGGTAATACAGCTAATTCAATATATCATCCTCCAACGTACTTTGATAATACATATCAGGATGAATGGATACTGGATCCATTTTCGATAGAGGTAATAAAGGACATAGATCAGTCTGATGTAATTAGTCCACGAGCTATTGATAGTCCATTTTTAGGATCAATATCCACTAAAGAACTATCAGGTGGAGTAAAGACGCTTATCCTCATGATGTTTGATGACAGTGGAAAGATATTTAATGCTTCTGCCTGCGGTGATAATTGTGCTAAATGGATTGTTGATATAAGCAAGAAGAAGGACCTGACTATTAATCTTCATCATATTATGGATTTTAGTAAATGTGATGATTTTGAAGCAGTTATATTAAATACAAATGAGGCAGTAAATAATTTTCAAGAGTACCTTGATGCTGCTCTGGAAATAGAGGAAAGATAATCGATGAAAGGTAAATATCATATCATCATTCAAAACAACAGAATAAAGTTTGAGTTTGATATTAAGAGAAATATTACTGTTATTCGTGGTGATAGTGCTACTGGAAAGACTACTCTTATGAATATGGTAGAAACGTATGAAAGATTGGGAGAAGAATCCGGTATATCATTATCTTGTTCTCGAAATTGTAGAACACTCAATAATAGTAATTGGGAAAACGTTATAGGTCAGAATCATGAAAGCATTATTTTCATAGATGAAGATACTAAAGTTATAAACACTGAAGAATTTGCCTCTAAAGTAAAGAACAGTGATAACTATTATGTGATTATTTCTAGAGAAAATTTACCGTTTCTTCCGTATTCGGTGGAAGAGGTCTATGGAATTCACTGTTCTGGGAAATATGCAGATGTTCGTCAGACATATAATTCATTTTATAGGCTTTATAGCTTTGATGAAAACAGTCGACATGGAAAGGCAGATGCTGTTATCGTTGAAGATTCAAATTCTGGATATGAATTCTTTAGCTCAATCGTAGGTGAAGACATAAAATGTATTTCTGCTGGCGGTAAGTCAAAGATAAAAGTTATTGTTAAAAGTAATAAAGGGAATAAAATACTTGTCATTGCTGATGGAGCAGCTTTTGGTTCTGAAATGGGTGAACTCTATTTATATATGCAGAGTAATCCAGAGGTATATATTTATTTGCCTGAATCTTTTGAATGGATTGTCCTTGCCTCTGGTTTGATTGATGGTAATAGGATAGCAGATATAATTGATCATCCTGAAGATTTTATAGAAAGTAGTGAGTATTTCAGCTGGGAAAACTATTTTACAAAACTTTTGGTTCAGGAGACGAAGGATACTTATTTGCGTTATAATAAAAGTCATCTGAATAAAACTTATCTGAATGATAAGGAAGCTGGTGCTCTGCTAAAAGTTATAGCTGCCATAAAAAATCAGATTAAAATGTAGATATATTCTTTTGTGCAAAGTAGACAACTGTGATTGTGCAGTATAAACAATGAAGTTATAGTGACTGATAAAATAATACCTTATCAGTCATTATTTTTTTCGAAAAATATGAAAAAAGTTGTTTTTTTGTTGCTCATTTGTTGCGCATCGGGGTGTAAAATGAACTCAACAAAAGGAAATACAGAAGTTGTAAAATCTATAGAAAGGGGTTTTGATTATGGATACAACAATGATTATCTGTTTAGGAATAGTAGCATTTATGATTTTGACAATTATCATCAGAAGATTGATGATGCTCGGCGTAAGATTATTGATGGGAATCCTCATGATAGTCTGTGTATTCTTTGTAACACCTAAGATTAACACATTCCTCAGTAACAAGGTTGGTCAGTATGGAATCATCGAGCAGAAGCTTACTGAGATAGTTGATAAAGATATAGAAACTAAGGTAAAGCGTGATTATAAGATAGCGACCGGACAGGAACTGGAAGACGAAGTTCTTCTTGAACAGCTTAAGGCGCAGGCTTACAAGATTGATCCGGAAAAGTGCGACGAGCTTAACATGGTTCTGAATTGTGGACTTCCACAGGGGGTTGTGAATACAATACTTTTGAACTTTTCCGACACAGGGGCTGCTTCAATTCAGGCGACTACATTCCCTCAATATGCTGCGAAGTTCTTTATAGTAAAGATGACTTCACTTATTTCGCTTATAATTGCATTTTCCATAGCAGGAAAAATATTCGTATCAGAGTCTGATTGCTACAGGGCAGGGTATGAATATTAAATGCTAAAAATATAGAAACTAAAAATTGCTTAAATTCCAGAATTGCTGTAACATTATTATCTGTTAGGTGCAGAACCTTAAAAAACGGAGGGGTGACTGTGGAGACCACGGCTGTTTCTCTGAATGCGGTCTGAGATGAAAAATCTGAAGATAGTAATGTTTATGGGGAAAAGATAAAACTACACAGATGTTATCATGAAATAATTATGATACAACAATCGGAGATTTAAGATGTCTAAAATATTGGAATACTATAATTTCATTCACGACATACCGCTGCTGTACTGTGCTATAGTGGCGG
>CADBME010000170.1 GCA_902795715.1 uncultured Lachnospiraceae bacterium
AGAGAAAGCTGGACAAGGCAAAAAAGAAACTGAAGGAAGCAGATAAAAAATATAAAATTGCCCAAAAGCAATACAGGCAGGCAAAAGATGCCGGAATTGCTTCCGAAGACGCAGAGCGGCAGATGAAAAATAAGGGCAATCAGCTGGCTGACAAGAAAAGGTTGTATGAGATACAGAAAAAGAAATATGATGAGTCCGCTGATTTGATTTCAGAAAAAGAAGATGAATACAAGATAGGAAAAAGCGAGCTGGATCAGGCCAGGAGAGCTTTGTCTTCGAGCAAAAAAAAGGTGAAAGAAGGAGAGAAGGAACTCGCAAAGGCCAGAAAAGAGCTTGCCGAGAAGAAACAGGAGCTTGAGGATAAGAAGAAAGAGCTTGCCGATAAGGAAGCAGAGCTTGCAGACGCCAAGGTAGAACTTGCGGATGCCAAAAAAACCTATCAGGAAAAGAAAGAGGAGACAGACCAGAAGATTGCAGATGCCCAGGAAGAAATCGATGACCTTGAACCATCAAGCTATGGATATATCCTTCGAAACGAGAAGGGCGGGCATATAGCTCTGGCTCAGGATGTCAGCATCCTTCACAGCATGGCAATGGTCTTCAATATGATTTTTATGGTCGTCGGTATCATCGTCATCGTCTCTACCATAACCATACGCATTGACAATGACAAAAAACTCCTTGGCACTATGAAAGCCTATGGATTCAGAAACTCGGAGATTATCACCAAATATGTCGTATACGGAACCTCCGCCATCCTGGTTGGGATTGTACTGTCCGTTGTCCTTGCCGCAGCACTTCAGGTTATCATAAGAATCTTCATCGGTGACTTATTCATAGTCAAGCCGGAAAGATTTGCCTTTTACCCGGCATTTTTCCTGGCTGTATCCGCCCTGGAAATTGTGATCGCCATCCTTTCAGCAGCCATAGCTACCAAAAAACAGGTTTCAAAGAGTTCGGCCATTGATCTGATGAACGGCACCGGAAAGACCAACAAGAGGAAAACAAAAACCAGATCCGGCCAGGCAAAAGGCAGCGGCCTCTATGCAAAACTCATTGTAAGAAACATCGTCAACGACCTGCCGAGAGTCATCACCTCCATTATTATCATTGCAGGAAGCTGTAACATGATGGGGGTCGGATTCACCATGAAAAAATCCATCGATCATATGATGGAAGCGTCCGCGACCCAGATCAACCATTATACTATGGAAGCATCCTTTGTTTCTGAGTTCACGGAAGAAAAAATGAATCAGCTGATCCAAAACCTTCAGGCAAAGGATATCCGCTTCAAGAGAGTCCAGAAGCAGGTGACAAAGTATGGTTTTGAAAATACGGAAGAGTACACGACCATCCTGTCCGCACCTGAGGATGTTTATGATGATTATATCCTTTTAACCGATATGAAGAAAAAAAAGATCGACGCCCCCCTTGAGGGACAGGCACTGGTCTGCAACCGTATCTCAGAAACCCTGGGAGTAAAAACCGGAGATACCATATCTGTATTCAATACCAAGTTCGAATCCCATGATTTAAAGACAGGGGGAATATGCAGGAATTATACCGGAAAGCTGATCTATCTGTCCCAGAAGGATTATCAGAATATATTTGGCGAAAAGGCTGACGATAATACTCTTCTGATCAGACTGGATGAGGAGCAGAGGGAAAGCCTTAAAGAGGAACTGACCAGAGATTTTCCGGAGCTGACCATCACCTTTACCGATGAGTTTCCAGATCTGCTGGAATCGATCAGGGATGTGTCCAGTATTATTGTATATATTCTTACCTCCCTCTCCATCATGATGTCCGTCTTTGTCCTCCTGAATCTGGTTAACATATTTGTCGGACGCAGGCGGAATGAACTGATCATAATGGCTGTCAATGGTTTCTCACGAAAAGAACAGATCGGATATCTGCTGAAGGAAACAATAGCAACAACCTGTCTGGGCCTGCTGATTGGCGGAATGGTATGCTTTGCTATGACAGACTTTGTTGTACGTATGATTGAAGCGGATGGAGTTATGTTCGTCCGTTCCTTCAATGTTCCCTCTACTTTGAGGGCCATGTTCATGGAAGCCGCCTTCGCCCTGGTGATTAACCTCTATGCTTACAGAAAGATCAGGAAATGGAACTTAACGGATATCACCAGATAATGACCGTCGGCATGGGACAATGATCCGAATCGGACATCTGATACGATATCCGATGGGACCTGACCCGAATCCGACACCAGGACTCGCGAGCGAGTCTTGAATAGTAACGTTTATAATAGATCATCTGCAATAGGAAAGGATTAATATGGATAGATTAAGGGAGAGTTACATTCAGGCAATCTGGGATTTTACCGAGGCACTGCAGGATGAGAATCAGCTGGAAAACGGTCTGGCAAGATGTATGGAAATCCTGATCGATGCCATCGGCTGTGAAGCTGGTTTTATCTGGATGTATGATGAGGATAACAACCGGCTTGCCATCATTGCCAGCGGAAGCGGAAATGACGTGACCGGAGTAACCATAGGGAAAAATCAGGGTGTGGTAGGACATGTGATGGAAACGGCCGAAAGCCTGATTATCCACAACCCCATCATGGACGACAGTCCCCTGTACGGGTCGGACGATGCCACCGGCATGATTGTGATAAACCAGCTGGTCAGTCCCCTGAAGGCTCCGGGGAGAGAGGCTTTTGGCTGTATCCAGCTGGTCAACAAGAAGGACGGAGCTTTTGACAGAGAAGATGTCAGACTGTGTAACAGCATGGCTGCCATGGTCGCTATGGATATCGAAGATAAGGGTTACAAAGTCAAGCTGCCCGCAAGCCGCACTCCCATGGTCGTTTTACGCAATGTGGTCAAAGAATTCCCTTCCGGTGACAGTGTGCTCCGTGTCCTGAAAGGAATCAATCTCGATATCTATGAGAAGGAATTTCTGGTAATCCTCGGAGAGAGCGGCTGCGGCAAAACGACCATGATGAACATCATTGGAGGGATGGACTCCATGACAGAGGGAACCCTTCTCCTGGACGGAAAGGACTTCTCCCATCCAAGCGACAAGGAACTTACCCAGTTTCGGAGAAATTACATCGGCTTTATCTTCCAGTCCTACAATCTGATGCCCAACCTCTCCGCCCTGGAAAACCTTCAGTTTATCGCTGAGATCAGCCGCAACCCCATGTCTCCGGAGAAAGCCCTGGCACAGGTAGGTCTCAGTGACCGTGCAGGCAACTTCCCATCCCAGATGAGCGGCGGCCAGCAGCAGAGGGTATCCATCGCCCGGGCTCTCACGAAAAACCCCAGACTGATCCTGGCGGATGAGCCTACAGCGGCCCTGGATTATGAGACGAGTATAGAGGTTCTTTCCATCGTAGAAGATATTGTAAAAAATGAAGGAAAAACCGTTGTTATGATCACCCATAACCCGGAGATAGCCAAGATGGCCAACCGGGTGGTAAAGCTCAGAGGCGGACTGATTTCCAATATCCGTATCAACGCAAACCCTTTATCGGCAAAAGAACTTGTCTGGTAAGATGAAGAATACTATTAAAGACGAAATCCATCGGAAGGTGTATGATGAGTTTAAGATAATTGGAGATATAATCGTTGTTGAGACGGCGAAAGAAATAGCGAAGGGAGGGAATAATTATGAAATCGATTCTAATCAAGGATACCAGTCGTGAAGAGAGAATCCGGATTGTTGAGGAAGGTCTAAACCAGTGTGGAGGAGCCTGTGATTTTTGCAACGGCTGCGACAATCTGGGGGGCGGTTCTGTCGATGCCTTCTACCAGCCATACATTGATGGTGAAAAAGAATTGCGGGAACTCAACATGGAATACAGGCCACATACAGGGATGGTGCATTAGTTATGAGACCACCTGAGATATCTGATTCCACCAGGGAAGAACGTGCAGAATACATTAGAAAGACCTTTGTCTGCATATCGGATTGTGATATGTGTGGCTTGTGTAAAGTGTTTCATGGAAAGGATCCGGAAATCGCCTATGCAGATTATATAGAAGGCATAAGGGATTTTACGGATGTATCTGCTGATTACAGATAGATGGCATAGAAGATATCAATATTGGAGGGGAGTGGAAAATAATGACCCGACCAAAAGCAATCATCCAATATGAAAACACAGTCCCGGCTATATTTGTGCGCAGAGTCAACCGCTTTGTCGCTGAGGTAGTGATTAACGGAATTACAGAGCAGGTGCACGTTAAGAACACCGGCCGTCTGAAAGAACTGCTGGTGCCAAAAGCCAGGGTTACACTTCAAAAAGCATCGAATCCCAACCGGAAGACAGCCTATGATCTGATCTCCGTCTATAAGTCTGGATTAAAGTGGGTGAATATTGACAGTCTTGCGCCGAATGAACTGGTAAAGCAGCACTTGCTGAGCCTGAACTATGATTTGGTCAAGCCGGAGTATACCTATGGGGAATCCCGATTTGACTTCTACATGGAAAAAAACGAAGAGAAATACCTCACGGAAGTAAAAGGATGCACCTTGGCGGCAGATTTAAAACAGGGGATTGGCTTATTTCCGGATGCGCCTACAGAAAGAGGTGTGAAGCATCTGGAGGAGCTGGCGGCTGCGGCGGGGAAAGGATATCACTGCCAGGTAGCCTTTGTGATCCAGATGAATGGCATTCATAAAGTCCTCCCCAACGATAATACCCAACCGGAATTTGGCCGGGCCCTGACTCGGGCTGCAAATGCCGGCGTGCAGGTCGTACATTACGGATGTCATGTTGAGGCAGACAGTATCGAGTTAACAGGCATTGATGGATTATTATTCCCTTAAGTACAGATATATAATATAATAGATTCAACATACCACCAGGCAATTCAAGGGTAGAAAGGAGAATACTATGCTTCATTCTTTCACACGAAATTATAATGATCTTTCAACAGATGCCGGTTTCCAGTTCGAATTCTACTGCGACTGCTGTGGAAATGGCTTCAAGAGTACCTTCCGCAGATCCAGCACCTATGGTCAGAAACAGAAATCTCAGAAAGTCGGAAGGTTTGCCTCTACTCTGGGCAGTCTCTTTGGCGGCAAAGCCGGTGACCTGGGCTATGCCCTGGAGCGCGGGAGCGATTTTATCAGCGAACGCCTGGGTGACCAGTCCCCCGAATGGCGGCAGGAACAGGAGCTCTCATTTGATGAAGCCCAGGCGGAAGTCCGCCCTCTTTTTAAGAAATGTCCCGCCTGCAACCGATGGGTCTGCAGCGACTGCTGGAACGAAGATGAAGGCCTTTGCACCGATTGCGCTCCCCGCGAAGCAAGCTATGTAGCCCAGGCTCGAAACCAGGCTATGCGGCGTAATATCGATGAAGCTGCCGAGACAGCTACCGTGTGGCATGGCAAATTGGAAAAAAGAACCACCGTTTGCCCTAACTGCGGCAAACCGGCCGGTACCGGCAAGTTCTGCAACCACTGCGGTGCTCCTCTGGCAAGCCAGCGCTGCCCCAACTGCGGCGCACAAGTAGCTCTTGGTCTGAAATTCTGCGGCGAATGCGGCTCTCCCATGGAGAAATCAGGTAAGTGCCCAGCCTGTGGATATGAAAACGAACCGGGTATGAAATTCTGCGGAAACTGCGGCAATAAACTCTAATACCATTGATAGGAATGAAAGGATTACTATCATGAAATACAGTTGGGACACATTCAAGACTCGCTTGGAAAAGGAGTAATCTTTATGGACTATCGATTATTAGGTAATACAGGAATGAAAGTCAGCGTGATTGGTATGGGTTGCGAAGGGTTCGCAGAAGACGATTATCTAA
>CADBME010000171.1 GCA_902795715.1 uncultured Lachnospiraceae bacterium
AATTTCATATATAATCACTTCCTTTTTGATGTCAACTTTATTTTACATAGTAATAAAAAAGTTGTCAAATATACTTGACATATATTTTATGTCTAGTATAATAGACGGTGAAAGGAGGTAAAAATAATGCCTTATAAAATTAAAGAGATGAGACTGAAAAACAATATGTCACAGGAAGATGTCTGTAAAGCCGCAGATATTTCGCGACAAACTTTATCAGATTTGGAAAGTGGAAGAAATGTAAATACAACAACACAAACACTGGTAAAGATTGCTAATGTTTTGGGGTGTAAGGTAAGTGATATTTTTTGCGCGTAATGTCTAGTATGTTTGACAAAAAAGACACCAACATAAAAAAATATTAAAGTAGCGAAAACGGGCTGACAACCAAATAAAAACAATATTTACAGTAAATATTTTATATCCTTTGTTGACATTCGTCTCCAAAGGATATAAACACACACTCTCAATAGAAGTACGGAGGTGATTCAATGACATTTGGTGAGTTTATGAAAAAGGCCAGAGGTAACGGTATCAGTATTTACCGGCTGGCAATAAAAACAGGCATTACTGCCAAGCAGCTCAGTAACTATGAGCAGGGAAAGAGCCAGCCGACAATAGGAAAGGCTGAAAAGATATGTATGGCATTGGGGGTAACATATACCATTGGATGATGCCTGATAGTCGCTTGTGGGGTCTACCAGAGAAATGAGAGGAAAATATATCGAAAAATATATCGAATATGCAAGATGTATAGACTGTCAATTCTTCGGAGAGCATGGGGCCTACTGTTCACTGATAGATAGGGAAGAAACCTGTTTTTCTGAAGCTTGTGTTTTCTTCCAGTGGAAGATGAAAGATAAGTTACAGAAAATGGATCCTATATATTTCTGGCCACATTTTGAGATTCATCGGATAGAAATGAGTTTAAGAGGAACAAAAGAAAATAGTTATATCTAGCATTGCATATTACTAATATCATGCGAATCAGGGAGGTAACAATATGAAAAGGACATGTAAAGGCTGTTATGCAGCAAAGACAGGTAAACATCCGCTCGAAGGGGAGCCTTATGGCTGCGAACTAGGATACAAAACAGATAAGAAGGGACATCCTCTTGAAGAATGCCCAAAGCCAAAATCCTGGATAAAAAGAATTCAGGTAAAAGGTAAGTAGGGAGAATGAATCTGATAAAGGAGAGAACATCATGAGCGAAAAGGAATATCCCATAGAAGTTCAGGTACATCTGGACTATGAGATAGAACGCGGTAATGAAATAGTCTCGGTTGAGTGCTCCAGCGGAAAGAATAGCTACAAATTATATACTGCTATCACAAAATTTGAGTCTATTTTTTGGATAAGCACCTTCCTTTATAAGAATGATAAATATATTGGTAAGGATACGGTGATGATAACCCCTGAAATCCTAAAAGTTCTAAATGGCGCCAATAAGGGGGATAAAGCGATATGAAAGACAATATCGAAAAGGCAAAGGAACTGATACAGGAAATGAAGTCTGACACCATAGCTCAGCTTCGTGCCAGAAGTAAAAAGGATAATCCGGAAATAACCGCCTTTTATAAAGGGTATATTCTGGGAATAGAAACAGCAGAACTGATATTAAAGGAATATCTTGAGTAAACATATTGGGGGTAGACAAGTGAATAAGTATCTTAACAGGGCAGAGAAAAGTCATATTGTCAGAATGTATACCATAATGGCCTGCGCTGAAGATTTGGTGAAGTACTATGATGGAAAAGCTGACAAATCATTTCTCAGAAATCTAAAAACGGGCATTACCTATATGAAAAAGGCAATGGCCCGCCGTGGTGAATTTATGGACGAGGATGCAAAAAAAGACTGGATGGAGCAGTGCCAGCGTCTGGAACCGTTTTTTGTGCCTTCCCTTAATTCATACAAAGAATATCAGGCACGGATGAAATGCAATGATTATCTTGTAATGCACCAGGAAGATGTACTGGATCTATGGACCGGGGTTATTCCAAGAACCTGTGGCCGTTGTACCGGTAAGCATAAAGAGGAATGTAACCTTTACAAATTTCTTCTTAAATATAATATGCCGGTATTTGATGCAAATCCCAAAGGGGATGATTGCCCGTTCAGTTATCTTGCCAGCGGTATGAAGATAGAACACTTTAAGGAAGATATAGAAATGTTTGAAGATAGGCGGCTTGTGCCGGTAGATGTAAAGGGGGATTGAAAACGATGTTTGATAAAACGGCTTGTATTAAGGACCGTAACAGGATGCTTGAAGCTGTGGTTATGAAAACTGATATTGAGGCTTTTTATGGCTTTCATCAAAAGCATAACCGTAAATTTTTTGACGAAGTGCGCTGGTCGTTTGGGAAAAAACAAATTGTAGCCGTTTGCTGCCGTGCCGTGCTGATATTATCAAAAAGTTTCGTTTTTAGTCAGGAACTGAAAGACCGGGCAAAAGCCAGGCTGGAAAAACTATCTGAATAAAGGTGGGCTGGAGGGATTATTGTGTTTGCATCAGTAACAGAAAAGAAAAATATGTATACAAAAAATGAAGTTTTGGCGGCGGCTAAGCTGCTAAAGGAACATTGTGGCCGTTATTGCGCTGCTGAGTGTATGTTTTGGAGCAAAGAAAATGAAGGTTGTCTGCTGCGCCCTCAGAGTGGAATGCCGCTTCCGGAGAAAAAACCTGAAAGCTGGGACCTGGATAAGGTAAGTATGGAGCAGGAAGCGGTATTTACCTTTGATATGGCAGTTCGGACGGATGATAACGGACAGTGGCATAAGGAGCGCATAAGGGATGTTGATGATGCCATGGATTTTAAGAAAAAAATGAATTTGAAAATAGAGAAGGAAGGCATCCCGATTACTCTTTTTTGAACCAAGAAGAGAGGAGAATTTTTATGATTAGTGATGGATTATTCATAGATGCAGAGGAATTAAAGGCATTGCTGGACATATCAAAAAGCAAGGCATATGACATCATTAAAGCGGTCAACACAGAATTGAAGGAAAAAGGTTATATGGTTATCCAGGGCAAAGCCCCCCGCAAATATCTGTTTGATCGTATTGGCTGCGGCGGAAAGGAAGAGGCTATATGAACACGGAAGCAAGAATAAAACTTAAAAGAAAGGCAGCAAGGTGGGATACTGTGTGCAACATTGCTGAAGGTGCGGCGGCTGCTTTCATATTGTTGTTGATTTGCGGATGGATATAAAAAAATAGCGATCAGAGAACTGACCGCCAATTAAAAGAGGGTAAGACAAGTGTCCATGTCTAAGGCAATTATATATGAAAGAAATAAATAAAACAAGTATTCTATTTAAGAAAAAAGAATATTTAATGACCAGAAATATATCATGCAAAGTATGTGGTGGAAGTGTCCATGCCGGAATACTTTGCCCATACCGGGAAGGACTGGTGCATATGAGTCACTGCAGAAAATGCGATTTCTTTTCCCCATTGCTTTGGATGTGCCGGTATGGAAGGAGGGAAAACAGATGAATGTTGTGGATGCATTTTGCGGTTGGCTGGAAGAAACCTTTCCCTTGACACGCCGCGGACTTATGGCCTTTGGGATTGTTGGGGCTGTAGGTTTTGTTATTGGTGCTCTTTGCGCTGTATGTTGTTTAATATCCATAATCATAAATCTGCCAGTGAAATAATCTTTCTATTATATATAGAAGGAAAAATCCAAAATCAAGTCTCGAAATGAATATGAAAAAATTTTTTAAAAGAGGGCGCAGCCCTCTTTGGGACTTGATAAAGGAATTAAAGTTAGCC
>CADBME010000172.1 GCA_902795715.1 uncultured Lachnospiraceae bacterium
GCCATGATTTTTCAGCATTTTAATCTGCTGATGCAAAAAAATGTTCTGGATAATGTCTGTTTTCCGCTTTTGATTCAGGGCAGGAAAAAAGAGGCCAGGTCCAAGGCTATGGAACTGCTCAGAATCGTAGGTCTGGACGACCGTGAATTATCCTATCCGGCTCAGCTGTCGGGCGGACAGAAGCAGAGGGTAGCCATTGCCAGGGCCCTTGCCTCTGATCCCAAGATTCTTCTTTGTGACGAGGCTACCAGTGCTCTGGATCCGCAGACTTCGGCTTCGATTCTCCAGCTGCTCCGGCAGATCAATATACAGTTTGGGATTACCATAGTTATTATTACCCATCAAATGTCAGTGGTTCGCCAAATCTGCAACAAGGTTGCCATCATGTCTCTGGGGGAGATTAAAGAAAAGGGAACGGTGCAGGATATCTTTTCCCATCCCAAAACTCCGGAGGCCAGGGAGCTCCTTCTCCGGGATGCCGACAGCGGCTACGAAGAAGTGGAACAGATCGAAGAGCTTATGGCCGAGAGAAAGATCCGGATCGTTTTCTCCAGCAATTCTTCCTTTGAGCCGGTTATCGCCAACATGGTTCTGCTTACCGGCAAGCCTGTGAATATTCTGAGGGCCGACACCAAAAATGTAGGTGGAACAGCCAAGGGAGAAATGATTCTGGGACTTCCTGAGGAAAGAGAAGCCCAGGAGACCATTATTAGCTACCTCAAGGATAGAGGTCTTGACGTGGAGGAGGTGACGGGTAATGTTTAGTATGTTTAGTCCCGAAGTGAACGCCATGCTGATCCGGGGTATCGGAGAAACCCTTTATATGACCCTCTTTTCCACATTGTTCGGTTATATTTTCGGTATACCTCTGGGCATTTTGCTGACGGTTACTGACAAGGATGGAATCAAACCCAACAGGTTTTTATTCCGGATCTTTGACGTTATCGTAAACATCGGGAGAAGTATTCCCTTTCTTATCCTGCTGATCCTTCTGATCCCCTTTACCAGGGTTCTGGTCGGGAGAAGCTACGGTTCGACAGCAACCATTGTCCCTTTGACGGTTGCAGCTATCCCTTTTATCGCCCGTCTGGTGGAATCATCACTCAGGGAGGTGGATCCCGGAGTCATTGAAGCGGCAAGATCCATGGGTGCCAATACCTTTACCATCGTTTTCAAGGTCCTGCTGGTGGAAGCAAGGACATCCCTTGTTGTCGGCGTGACCATAGCCCTTGGAACCATCCTCGGCTATTCTGCCATGGCAGGAACCGTCGGCGGAGGAGGTCTGGGAGACATTGCCATCCGTTACGGTTATTACCGTTATGAGACCACCATTATGATCGTAACGGTTGTTCTGCTGGTTCTTCTTGTGCAGATTCTTCAGCTGATTGGTATGATTCTGTCTTCCAAGCTGGACAAGAGAAAATAAATCCGTTTTACAAATCTAAGGAATGTAACCGGGTATCCCAAGCCGGCCGGCGGCGGAAGCCTTGCCGGGTCAGGAAGGCTATGTGATCCGGATACAGATAGAACATTTTTAAATGAATGAGGAGGGAAAGAAAATGAAGAAAAGAGTTCTGGCATTATTGCTGGCATCTGTACTGACCGCGGGCATTTTATCCGCATGCGGTTCCTCGGAATCTGCAGGATCCGGAGAAAAATCCACATCGGCATCGGGAGATGAGATCATTACGGTTGCTGCATCAGCAACACCCCATTCTGAGATCCTTGAGCAGGCTGCACCGCTTCTCAAGGAAAAAGGATATGATCTTCAGGTAACAGTATTTGATGATTATGTTCAGCCCAACGAAGTTGTGGAAAGCGGAGAGTTCGATGCCAACTACTTCCAGCACATCCCCTATCTGGACAGCTTCAATGAGGAGAAGGGTACCCACCTTGTCAATGCAGGCGGAATCCATTATGAACCCTTCGGAATCTATCCGGGAACCAAGAAATCCCTTGACGAGCTGGCAGATGGCGATACGATCGCAGTTCCCAATGACACAACCAACGAAGCCCGCGCTCTTCTGCTGCTTCAGGACAATGGCATCATCACCTTGAAAGAAGGTGCCGGTCTTGAGGCTACGGTAAATGATATCGCGGAAAATCCAAAGAATATCAAGATTCAGGAGCTGGAAGCAGCCCAGGTTTCCCGTGTAACCGGCGAGGTTCCCTTTGTTGTTTTGAATGGAAACTATGCTCTGGAGGCCAATTATTCTGCAGCCAAAGATGCCCTTGCCTATGAGAAGGCAGATTCCGAGGCAGCTAAAACTTATGTCAATGTCATCGCCGTCAAAGAAGGTAATGAGAATTCCGATAAGATCAAAGCCCTGGTAGAGGTTCTGAAATCGGAAGAAATCGTGAAATTCATCAATGAGAAATACGACGGTGCCGTAATTCCTTTTACGGAATAAATTGAATAAGAGTTTATTGAATGAAAAAAGAACGAAATCACCTTTAAGGATGGTTTCGTTCTTTTTTCTATTCTAAATTTGACTTATTTAAATCCGACTTGATAGGCTCCGGCCAGTCTCCGGTCTTTCAGGGCGGGAAAAGCACTGCGATACCTGTCTGCTTCTTCCGGGTCAATGTTGGCTGTGACCATCTCTTCTTTATCACTTCCCATCTGAAGGATCTGACCCCTGGGATCGATGACACCGCTGTTTCCGGCAAGCCTTTGCCCCCGTTGGATTCCTGCGGCATTGCAGGAGATGAGCCAGGATTGATTTTCCAGGGCTCTGACCTGTTGGAAGAGCTTCCAATGACTGAGCCTTTCCATGGGCCATGCCGAGGTGATCAGGAAGAATCGGGCTCCCTGGTCGACCATGGCCCGAAAGAGTTCCGGGAAACGGAGGTCGTAACAGGTGGCAAGGCCGACCCGGCCGTAATCCGTATCCGTAACAATGATCCCGGATCCGGGAGTCAGGATTTCAGATTCCCTGGACTGATAGCCGAAAAGATGGATTTTCCGGTACTTTGCGGCAATATTACCATTGGGACTCAGCAGAAGAGAAGTATTATAATAGTTTCCTTTGTCTTCCTCCACAAAGCTTCCGGTGTGGATATAGGATCCTAGTTTCCTGGCCTTTGAAGACAGCATATCATAAACATGGCCCATGGCAGCCTGGGCATCTCTCTTATAGCAATCAAAGGAAAAGAAGCCGGAAGTCCAGATTTCAGGTAGGATGATCTGGACCGGGCGGCTTCCGCTCTCGTAAAGATCATCCAGCAAATGGTCGACTCTTTTTATGCGGTTTTCAAGGCTTTCGGCTTCCGGAGAAGCAATTTGCACAGATACAAAAGTGATCATAGGGCCTTCCTTTCCCAACCGGTATTGTTTTCAGAGACCTCAGACAGCATTTCATCCGCCAGCTTTGCAGCAAAAGAGACGAGATCGGGACAGGGCCTTTTTTTGTAGTAATCATCAGTTCTTTTTTCGGGATCTTTTCCGGGGGTGGTATTTACGCCGGAGAGCAGGTCCCGGCATATGATGGATCCGTTTTCCTCCCGGAAACGCCGGCTGAATTCCTGGACCAGATGGTAGTGGGCTTTTTTTCCCTCCTGATCTTCAGGTCCGCTGTAGCCGGATAGAAGCCCCAGAACCATCAGGGCCCCGCTTACCGTCCCGCATACTTCCCTCATACGTCCCATGCCTCCGCCAAAAGAAGAGGCAAGACGGGCCGAAGTCTCCCGGTCTAAACCCGTGAGATCTTCAAAGGAGCAAAGGACAGCCTGGGCACAGTTGTATCCTTCCATGAAAAGTTCTTTTGCTTTTTTTGCGTGATCTGTCATAGTAAGCCTCCCGCCGGGATTTGTGCTGAAAATGCTGCAAACAGGTTTTTGTCTTTACTATTATGGTAAGAAATTTAAAAAATATCCCTAAATCTGAATTCAGGTCTTTTGAACTTGATAGCATCATGATATAATGAATTTCCAATCCCTTCAAGCTATTCCTTTCGCCCTGCCGTGGAAAAAGGAAAAAAGAAGAAAAAATCAAAGATAAAACAGATAAAAAATATCCCTGTCTTCCGGAGTGCTTTCTCAGGTAAGATCCGGATATTTTACATAGATTTCACAAAAAGACAACATTGATTTTACTTATCTTATGTAAGGTGATATGCGGGTTTATGTCTTTTTTCGTTTTCGGACAGAGGATTGGGGAAAAAGATACATGACTCAACCGATGCTTATTGATAAGGGAGGTAAACTATTATATGGATATTTTTTCATTTCTTAAGCTTTTTGGAGGTATCGGACTCTTTCTCTTTGGAATGAGCCTGATGGGATCTTCTCTGGAAACGCTTGCCGGAGGAAGTCTTCAGCGGATCCTGGAAACTCTGACCACCAGTAAGAAGAAGGGAGTCGGCGAAGTCAAGGGTTGGGCTCTGGGAACCGGTGTTACGGCAATTATCCAGAGTTCGGCAGCCACCACTATCATGTTGATCGGCTTTGTTAACGCCGGGATCATGAGATTAAGCCAGGCCATTCCGGTCGTCTTCGGCGCCAATGTAGGTTCTACTGCCACAGCACAGATCCTTCGTCTTGGAGATATCGGATCGGACAATGTGGTATTGAGACTGCTCAAACCCTCATCCTTTGCTCCCATGCTGGTGGGTGTCGGCGCCTTTATCGTACTTTTTGCCAAAAAGAAGAGGCTGAAAGACATAGCCGGTATTCTGATCGGCCTGGGCACTCTCTTTTATGGTATGACAATGATGGAGGAAGTCTTTGCTCCTTTGAAGGAATCTCCTGAGTTTCAGAGGCTTTTCCTTTCCTTTGAGAATCCTCTGCTGGGAATCGCAGTAGGTCTCATCATAACTGCCATCATTCAGAGTTCCAGTGCTTCTGTCGGTATTCTTCAGGCCCTCTCGGCAACCGGGTCGGTTACCTTTGCCACAGCCGTTCCCATCATCATCGGCCAGAACCTGGGCAAGTGTATGACCACCATTATCGGAGCGATCGGCGCCAACAAAAAGGCCAAAAGAGTTTCTTTAAGTTACCTGCTCTTTAATATTTTCGGCGCGGTTTTCTTCGTCGTGGTTATTTACGCTATTTATTATACCGTGGGAATTCCTTTCTTTTCCGACACGGTAAACCGTGGCGATATCGCCAATATCCATCTGGGATTTAACCTGATCACCAGTTTGGTCCTCCTTCCCTTCTCAGCGAAAATGGCGGATCTGACCGGTAAGATCATCGGCGAAGATGCCAGTGATGAAGCAGATAAAGAATTTAATAAACTGGATGATCGTCTCCTGCAGACTCCGGTCATCGCTCTTGAGCAGTGCCGGATCCTGATGGAGCATATGATTCAGAAAATCGAGAAAAACTACAATCTGTCCACCCAGCTCCTTTCTTCCTTTGATGAGAGCATATTTGCGGAATTGGAAAACAATGAAGCCTTTATTGACCGATGTGAGACAGTCCTTTCTGCCTATATTATCCGCATCGACCGATCAAGCTTATCCTCTGATTCCAAATTTATGATCTCCCAGATTCTTAACTCCATCGGTGACCTGGAAAGAATCGGCGATTACTGTATGAACATAGCCTATGAAGCAAGAGGGATCTCGGAAGCTCATATCAGCTTTTCGGAAAACGGGATCAAGGAACTGGATCTGGTGACACAAGCTGCCAGTGAGTCCCTGGAGACTGTTTTTACGGCTTTCCGCACTTTGGATCGTAATATGGCAGTCCGGGTCGAGCCCCTTGCCGAGACGATCGATCAGATGCAGAGCATCATGAAGGAGCATCATATACAGAGGCTGGAGGAAGGTGTATGCAGCGTGGAAAGCGGTGCGGTCTTCTTTAACCTTGCCAATTATTTCGAACGCCTGAGCGCCCATGCAGGCAACATTTCTCTGCACATTATCAAGAGAATTGAAGCAGACAGGAACTTTGATGAAATGCATGGCCATACCCAGGATATCAGTGCAGATGAATATCTGAGACTCTTTGAAGAATACGAGAAAAGATATCTGATTCCGGTCAAAAACAGCGGACCTGTTGACAAGGAATCTTCCCAGTCATAAAACCGAGGTAAATGGATGAAGAACCCTTTAATCTATATTGTGGAAGACGATATCAACATTCAGGAGATTGAAGTCTATGCCCTGAAGGGAAGCGGTTTTCTTGTTGAAGGCTTTGAGAATGCCATGTCATTTTACCAGGCTGTCTCCGAGGAGATACCGGATCTGGTTCTTCTGGATATCATGCTTCCGGATGAAGATGGGATGAAAATACTGGGACAGTTGCGAAGCAAGCCGGAAACTGAAGATCTTCCGGTCATCATAGTGACGGCCAAGACTTCTGAGATCGATACGGTGAAGGGACTGGATGCAGGGGCTGATGATTATATCTGTAAGCCCTTTGGCATCATGGAACTCATATCCAGAGTGAAAGCTCTCCTTCGCCGCAGCGGCAGACGAACCGATAATAAAAGACTTCAGCTCGGTGAACTGATTCTGAATCCGGATCAGAGGATGTGTCTGTCAGGTACCAGAAATATTGAACTGACATACAAAGAATATGAGCTTCTCCAGTACCTTATGCTCAATGCAGGCATTGTCATGAAAAGAGACATGTTGATGGATAAGATCTGGGGTTTGGATTACGAAGGGGAATCAAGGACCCTTGATGCCCATATTAAATCCCTGAGGAAGAAGCTTGGTCAATCCGGAACCCGTATTCATACGGTTCGAAATGTAGGCTACATGATTAAATAGAGACAAGGAAAAGGGAGACAGAAGGGAAGGAGATCAAGGGAACCGTCCCCGGTCTCCCTTTATTACATGGAGCAAAGCAATGAAGCAATTTATTAATATTCGAATAATGGTTCTATCAACTGCTGCCATTCTCATGACAGCAGTTTTCTGTACTCTGGCTTACTATAGGGTCTTTCGTGACGAAGTCCTGGAAAATCTTGAAATCTGTATCCGCCTTCTTTCGGAAAAGGAAATGATAGAAAATAAGGAGAGCCTTGAAGCAAATGCGGAAAAACTATATGATGATCTTCGCCTGACTCTGATTCGGCCGGATGGAAGTGTAGTTTTTGACAGTGTGGCAAAACCGGAAGAGCTTGATAATCATAAAGACAGGGTGGAAATCGAACAGGCCATGAAGAAAGGTGAAGGGAAATCGATCCGCCGATCCGCGACCATAAACCGTACCAATTATTATTATGCCATTCGCATGGAAGATGGCAGCGTTTTGCGGGCCTCAAGAGAGTCACACAGCATTATCAATATTTTCTGGCATGCCCTGCCCATGATTATTCTGGCAGTGATTGTCATTGATTTTGCATGCTTTTATATCAGTCGCCTGTGGACCAGGAGATTACTGGCTCCCATTGAAGTCCTGGCGGA
>CADBME010000173.1 GCA_902795715.1 uncultured Lachnospiraceae bacterium
ATTATTCATTTCCTCCAATCGCATAGTTCAGGATCGCATCGGAATCGTGGGATGCAACATCATCAATAATCTTCGTGACTCTTCCTTCGCTCATAACTACCAGTCTGTCACTGAGTCCCATAGCTTCCGGAAGCTCACTGGATACAACGATCAGGCTCTTTCCTTCTGCCACAAGATCTTCCATGAGACGATAAATCTCGGCTTTTGCCGCGACGTCAACACCCTTTGTGGGCTCATCAAAGATGATGATATCAATATCCGTTGACATCCACTTTGCCAGAATGACTTTCTGCTGATTACCGCCTGACATGTTCACCGTCAGATAATCCGGTAATTTGGGGTTGATATCCAGTTCCTGGAAGAAATGCTCTGCATTTTCCTTCTTCTTCTTATCGTTGGTAAAGAATCCTGCGGTCAGGTATTTCTCCAGAGAGGAAATGGCAATGTTCTGTGTATTGGTGGATAATTTGTTGAAACCGGTGTTCTTTCTGTCTTCCGAGAGCATTCCGATGCCCCGGCCCAGAGCCCTGGTGGTATTCCATGCCGGAGGGATCTTGATATTCTTAAGATAAATATCTCCTTCCAGCTTCTGGTCCGCACCGACGATCACTCGCATGACCTCTGTTCTTCCGGCTCCTACCAGACCGTAAAAGCCGAGGATCTCACCCTTGTGGAGTTCAAAGCTGACATCCTTAAACTTACCGTGGGTCGTGTCTGTCAGCCCTTCCACCTTGAGTACAACCTCATCCCTGGCCTGGCTGGGTCTGAGTCTGGATGCAACAGAGGAAACACTTCTTCCGACCATGGCGTGGATCAGCTCATCTTCTGTCGTCTCCGACATGGTCAGGGTCGTTACAAATTCTCCATCTCTGAAAACGGATGCCCTGTCACAGATCTCGAAAAGCTCATCCAGGTGATGGCTTACAAAAAGACAGGTAATTCCGTCGGCTTTCAGTTTTCGGATGACTGCAAATAATGCTTCGGTTTCCTTTGATGTCAAAGAGGCCGTCGGCTCATCAAAGGAAATAATATCTGAATGATGATAGATTGCCTTGGCAATCGCGATCATCTGTTTTTGTCCAGCTGTTAAAGTTCTTACGATGTCACGGGACTTGAAGTTACAATTCAGTTCTTCAAGAATCGCATCGACATCCTTATGCATCTTGTTAAAATCAATAAAGGGGCCTTTTTTCGGCTCGTATCCCATAGTGACATTTTGTCCGACACTAAGTTCTTCTACCACCATGATCTCCTGGTGGACTTTTGAAATATTGCCATTTTTGATGGCGTCGTTTGCATTTTTAAAATGCACTTTCTTTCCGTGAAGCAGAACATCTCCCTCATAATCGTCATAAACTCCATGAAGGATGTTCAGCAGTGTAGATTTTCCTGCACCGTTCTCTCCGATCAGTGCGTGAACCTCCCCTTCTTCCACAGAGAAAGACATATCTTTTAATACATGAACTCCCGGAAAGCTTTTATCAATATGAACAAATTCAACTGCTTTACCCATTCTCAGATCTCCCTCTTGTGAATGGGAGAACAGATTCGGAAGGTCTGTATTCCCAATCTGTTCTCCTCCTGTTTTTCAGTCTGTACGGTTATTTTTCATGTTTTTCACGAAAAAATCACCGCAATCCTATTCCGTCTCCTGTTTTTCCAAACTATTTCTGCACGTACTGCGGAGCTGTCCAGCCGATGATCTCTGCAGCATCCTTGTCTACGTTCTCAGAATCGATAAGAGCCTGAGGAGTAGCTACGCAGCTGGGAAGCTTCTGTCCTGCAAGGGAACGAAGTGTACACTCGATAGCAACCTGAGCCATATAGAAGGGGAAGGAGTCAACGGTTGCATCCAGCTTGCCGGCACGGATAGAGTCATAAGCCTCACCGATTCCGTCAACACCAACAACCAGTGTATCAGCATTTGCTTCCTCAACAGCCTCAACTACGCCCAGAGCCATGTCATCGTTGTTACAGAAGATGGCCTTAAGGTCAGGATTCTGGGTTAACCATGTAGCGGCAAGATCTTTTGCCTTGGTACGGTCCCAGTCAGCGTTCTGCTCTGCTACGATGTTCATCTTGGAGTTGTTTTCTTTGATCCAGTCTTTGAAACCAGCTGTACGCTCACGTGCTGCGAATGCTTTTGCCATACCAACAACGATAGCTACATCACCTTCGTCACCAAGCTTCTTGGAGATCCACTCTGCTGCAAGCTGACCATTCTGGTAAGCATTCGGTCCTACATAGTGGTTGGCCTTGGCAATCAGTCCATCGTTTACGTTTACGGTAAGAACGCCTGCTTCGTTAGCGCTCTCAACAGCGCTTGTCAGGTTGGAGTCAGAAATCGGGCTCATAAGAAGAGCATCCACGCCCTGTGTTGTGAGGGTTTCTGTCATGGTCTGCTGGCCTGTCTCGTCGCCTTCATCGGTGGTAGCCTGAACGTCGATCTTGATTCCGGCTTCCTTAGCACCCTGCTCGTATCCTTCTTCCAGAGTTCTCCAGAACTCGTTGGAGAGAGACTTCATTACCATACCAAACTTTAAATTGGTATCTACCGGTACTTCTGCGCCGTCTGCTTCACGGACTTCTTCGATCGTCATAGCGTCTTCAGCCTGATCCGGGTTGAATTCCTCTGCCGCTGCTGCCTGCTCTCCGGTTGTCTCGGAAGATGTGCCTGTTGATCCGCCGCAAGCTGCAAGACCAACTACCATCGTTGCTGCCAAAAGAACTGCTAAAAATCTCTTCTTCATTGTAATCCTCCTCTTTTTTAGTCAAGTTCCTGGGTTAAATAGTGACTGTCTTTATCGAAGCATGTCAAGGATCAGGTGCTGGGCACTGATTCCGTCATGCCTGGATACGATTTGGTTGATTCCGTCAACTCCGACCCTGTCCACCTTGGACTTGATCAGCTCGAAGGCATCGATGTTGGCCTGACACTCTGCTTTGGATTCCTCACGGATGGGGAAGGTGTCAAAGAAAACCACGCCGTCATATTTATAGCGTTCCAGATAGTAGATGAACTCGGCAGACTGGGCGAAATTCAGTGAACCGAAGATGAGCCCGCTGTCCTTCCAGCCATAACCGTCATTCATGTGAAGGCCAAAAAGTTTTCCTTTGCTGGCTGCCAGAGCCAGGCCGAAGGAAGGATTGTCATGTTTCATCAGCATATGGCAGAAATCCAGGGTGCATCCCACATTGTCTCTGTCCACTTCATTGATCAGATAGAGTGTCATGCCGGCACTGTCCGCCATGGCAAATTCTCTTTCCTCATAGGGTTTGTATTCAATACTGATCTTCATGTCCGGTGCATAATCGGCTACTTCCCGGATCCCGTCGACCAGCATGCCCCAGCAATGCTCATAATCCATCTGGAAAGGATAATCAAATCCGTCGTTCTCAAACCAGAGGGTGATAACTGAACCGCCGAGGTCTCTGCAGATATCGCAGGCATCTTTAGCCATCTGTATGGCTCTGGTCCGCAGGCCCTCATCCGGGTTGGTAAAATCTCCGTCGAGGAAATCTCTTCTCCACCGAACTGCAAAGCCATTCACCTTCAAAGGCGGGATTGCTGCTTTCAGTTCTTCGATATCATATCCTTCAATATGTTCCGGATAGTTGAATTCAAGGTGAGTGATTCCATCCATCTTTTTATATGCTTCAATGGCATCAAATACATTCTGCCCTTTAAACACGAAAGAATTGAAACGTCCTGCGTAATTCATCTGCAGCCTCCTAACTAATCATCATTGATAAAATTTCCAAATAATTTCATTTATTTTCATCTGATGTCTTGATTCTAACTTCTTTTTTATTATATGTCAACAGTTTTGAAATTTTTCGGCACTTTGCAATGAAAACGGGCTGGTAAATTGTGCATTAGTTCCAATATTTTTCATTTTATTTCATCTTTGTCCTGTTTTTCATTCATTTTCTTTCACGTAACAGGTCTTAATTCTTGATAAAGGCAGCTCTATCCTTATAAGCTCTGGGTCTCCTCGATCTTTGTAATCATATCGATCCGATTCTGGTGTCTTCCGCCTTCAAAGTCAGCTTTAAGCCATTCGTCAACGATCATTTTGGCAGTTTCTATACCGATTACTCTTGCCCCGAAGGCCAGAATATTGGAATTGTTATGCTGCCTGGAAAGCCTTGCTGTATAGGGTTCGCTGCATACGACAGCACGAACCCCATGAACCTTGTTGGCAGCAAGACTGATTCCTACACCAGTCCCGCAAATGAGAATTCCTTTTTCCACCTGGCCGGAAGCTACCATTCTTCCCACCTTATAGCCGCTTATGGGGTAATCAAACCGGTCCCTGCTGTTGGTTCCCACATCGATCACTTCATGACCCATACTCTCTATATACTCTTTAATCTCATTTTTCATTTCCACAGCTACGTGATCGTTTCCTATTGCAATTTTCACAGGTCTTTTCCTCCATATATAAATGTTTAAAAAATGTATTAATGATTTTTCATTTTTGATTTTCCATAATCCGGTTCACCCTAAGTCTATGCCGGGGAAGAGACAAGTCTTCCCTTCTTTCCCTCATCTTGTGGAATCTCTTTTTTCCAGTGTGACAGGAACCGTATTCTCCATAGGCGGATCTCCGGCTCGGGAAAGCAGCTGCAGAAGAATCTGGCAGGTCCGTTCAGCAAGCCGGTCTGCCTTCCTGTCCAGGGCTGTTATTGAGGGAGATGCCATGGCAGAATATGAGGAGTTGTCAAAACTGATCAACCGCACATCCTCCGGCACAAAATATCCGATGGACTGAAGGGCAGTTACAGCGCCGAAAGCCGCCCGGTCGCTGCTGGTGATCACACCGTCAGCCGTGATACCGGATGCAAACAGAGTTCGGATCAGGTCTCCTGTCTCTTCTTCCGAAGATCGCTTTCCCTGCCTGTTGAGTACATATTCCCTGCGGAATTCGATTCCATGTTTTTTTAAAGCTGCCTTGTATCCTTTTACTCTGGGACTCTCCTGCTGTTCGGCCAGGTAGCCCGGCAGAAGAAGGATATCCCTGCTTCCCTGTTGGATCAGATGGTCCACTGCCATTTCCATGGCTTTGGCATCATCATTTGCTACCCAGGGTATCTTCCTTTCCGATGAAGGGACTCTGTCCACCCACACCAGGGGAAGGCTTTCCGGTATCAGCCCTTCCGGCCACTCTGACAAACCGCTGACACACACGATCCCGTCCACATCCGCCTCTGCCAGAGTTCTAAAGTATTCCCTCTCCTTTTCTGCATCATTGTCACAGCAAGCGAGGATTGTCCGATAGCCATTCCGGAACATGGCACCTTCCACCTGCACGGCAAGGCTTGAAAAAAAAGAGTTATCCATTGTCGGTACAATCATCCCGATCCTTTTCCTGTCCATATCCATCCTCCTGATCGATTTTCTTTTCTATCACCTGTATTTACCGGTCTCCCCGAAGATCTCTCATCTGCTCTGCGTAGCTTCTCCCTTTTTTAAATAAGCCGCTGGTTCCCAG
>CADBME010000174.1 GCA_902795715.1 uncultured Lachnospiraceae bacterium
CCATGTCAGGATTCTGCCGATTTTATAGGAACGGGAATTTTTCAGATTCGTAATCCTCTTGTTCAATTTCGCTTTTTCAATCTCACTGCGTTTTTCTGAACGTTGCAGATCTTTAATTAGTTTACTTAAAGCTTTGTTTTCGGTTTCAAGCTTTTTGATTGTTTCTGAACTACGTTTTCCTTCCGCCTCTAATCTTTTTATCTTTTCATTACTGTCAAATGATGACTGAATCAATATCCCGAACAAATACTGATCCTTTCCTGCCATTTTCAAAAGCTGCGCTTTTGCCGTTTCCTTTAACCTACCGTACCGGTTACGGCAGATTATAACCATTCTTTCAATATTTGAAAATACAGCCTTTTCGTTTTCTTTCTTGAATTCTGAAGCGTACCAAAACCGAAGCATCAATTTCACACAGATAAAACAACTGAATGTGCTAAACAACAACTTGTCCGTATATACCAAATCCATGAGTGAACCCGGTCTGATTCTTCTGTTATATAAAAATCTGTCCAGATATCCAGCTTTGGATGCGAGCAGCAGACATTCATAAATGAAGACTTCATCTTCGTGCATAATGCTTTCCGGAAATGTAACCGAGTTCCGTAGCAGAAATTGCCGGTCTGTCAATATCATACAGGCTGAAACTATATATTCCTTATTCTCCCAAAACAGTCTGTACAGGTCTTCCCCTTTACATTTTGGGGGATATTCATGGATTCTCCTGAAATAGTCTGCCTCACGCTGTTCAAAGTGTTTATCAACCCCGTCTTCCGCTATCACGTTGGCATTAAAAAACAGCATTTCCAAATCTCGTGCCTTCATCTCCCGAACAAGAATCCCTAAAGCATCACCATCAATAAAATCGTCACTGTCCAAAAAATAGACATAGTTTCCTTTCGCGCATTTCAGTCCGGTATTTCTTGCTTTTGACGACCCTTCGTTTTCCTGGTTTATAACAATTATGCGTTCATCAAGTTCCGCATATTTTTTCAGAATATCTAAAGAATGATCAGTCGAACCGTCGTTTACGCAAATGATTTCAATATTATTCAGTGTCTGATGACAAACACTGTTCAGGCATTCTTCCAACCAGGGCTCTGTATTATATATGGGTATAATCACGCTGACTTCCACCATGATACTTACTCTCTTTCATCCTATCCCTTTTACCGTTACCGCAATTCCGACAACTTTGCTTTTAACAGTACAAACCTGTCGTATACATAATCCACTGTACCGGGCAACAGTTTTTTCCGGGAAAGAAACTCTTCATACAATTCTCTGTTTTGATTCAGCTCACAAACTTTTTTAATAACGGCTTCATTGTTTTCGCGGTCTCCCCGTTTCCACAATAACACAGCATCCGGATTAATAATACCCGGTTCCGGTTTGGAACATGCCCCGGCATATATGGGAATACTGCCTCCCAGAAACGCCTCAAACAGCTTTTCCGTAACATAGTATGGTGTATCTTCGTTTTCTGCGCATATAGTAAACTTGCAATCCTGTAAAAAACGGACTTTATTATCTTTATATTCGTCCCACAAAACACTGGTATTGTTATTCCATTTACCGGCACACAAAATACTAATATTATCTTTTAACGCCTCATATATCGGCGTTCGCATATTCCATTTGTCATGACGGGCTATGAGAGAACACTCGTACTTACCTGTATTCCTGGCCTGATTAATCAACCTGACACGTTCCGCGATTTTGTCTTTATCAATTACCGGATCAAAAATCCACAGCATCCAGAGAGGCAGCCTCAGATAGTTCGCTTCCTTTCTTTGAGCGAATCCTAACGACAACCCGACGTAATCAAGACAATAGTCGCCGTACTCATCATATAATCCGTGTTTTACATCTAAATTCTCCCCGGAAAAGAACACGTCTTTTTTTGTTGCGTATTTCTCGATATACTCTTTTTTGCCGAAAACCGAAAAAACATTTACGTGTTTAATATCGGTATTATTTTTTATGAACCGGTATAACCAGTCCCGATTACAGATAACAGGGTCTGCGGTCCAATAATTAATTAACGAAACCCGCCGGTCTGATGTCGTAATCCGTTTCGTTGCAGGGATTCCTTTCTCCAAGGCAGTTTCCCGTCCGGACAAAAATCCTGTAAAGCCCTTTCTAATACTGTCCCTGACATGATAGTAACTGTTCAAGGCTTTGAATCCCCTTGACGCTTTTATCGACGACAATTCTTTTTGTATCTTTATTTTCTCTTTTTGTATTTGTGTTTTTTCTTTTTGTATCTTTTCTTTCTCTTTTTTCAGCTTTTGATTATCCTGTTGCAATTTCATCAATTGCTTTCCTGCCGTTGTGCCGGAAAACGCCGGCGGAATTTTTCGCAACAAATCAGTTCCCGGGTTTTCCGCCGTTTTATCCTCTTTCTTTTCTAATAGAATTTGGAGGATGTTTTGCGCGTCAAACGTGATTCTCCCTGTATATTCCTTACCCTTATAAATAAACTTCTCCGCCACTTTTTTCGCATTTCCGGAAATTCCTTTCAGCAGCCAGTGACCCGAACAATGCGGAAACGCAAAGGCAAGGATGATTGAACAGGTACCCGCCAGTTCCTGTTGCTGCGAAAACGCTTCAAAGTCCAGATCGATCTGAAACCCGGCGCCGTCATAATTATATCCGTAATACTGATAGTCATCATAATTTAGAACATTTCCCTGCGCTTCAGTAAGCCCCGGTCTCCTGACAGGGCTTACAGGCAGGGGAACGGTACAGCGTCC
>CADBME010000175.1 GCA_902795715.1 uncultured Lachnospiraceae bacterium
AAAGGAATGCTTTCCAATGAAAAATTCGTTCGCAACGCCCCCCAGGCCAAGGTGGATGCCGAGAAAGAAAAGCTGGAGCGTTATACAGCCATGGCCGCCCAGGTAAGTGAGAGGCTGGCCACTCTTAGAAAATAGAAGGAAGAAAAAGTGATTATTCATTCTGAATAGTCGATGGCAGGGATAAAGCATGGAAGAGCATAAGAGGGACAATGCCATAACAGACCCTGAAGACTGGACCTATGCCGGGGTGGAGCAAAAGATTGCTGCTCTTCCCCGATTTCCGGGCGATCTGCAGAACCTGAAGTTATATCTGAAAAAACTGAATCACCCGGAGAAGGATCTCCGGGTGATTCACGTTGCCGGTACCAACGGAAAGGGATCGGTCTGCGCTTTCCTGGAGTCTATACTCAGACAGGCAGGATACAGAACAGCTATGTTTACCTCCCCCCACCTTGTGACCATGCGGGAACGTTTTCGGATCGGGGAGAAAATGGTGTCTGAGCAGGATGTGGTCCGGGCTTTTTTGAAGGTTTACCGTATCTGGCAGGAAGGCCGGGACCGGGGACTCAAGGAGCCGGTATTTTTTGAATATCTCTTTTTGATGGGAGTAGTGATCTTCTCAGAGGAAAAACCGGACTATTGTCTGATGGAAACCGGGATGGGGGGGAGGCTGGATCCTACGGTTCTCTTGTATCCTCTTTTATCTGTCATTACTTCCGTCAGTCTGGATCATACGGGAATCCTGGGAAACAGTATAGAAGAGATTGCAGGGGAAAAGGCGGGAATCATTAAGCCGGGTGTCCCTCTCGTGCTTATGAAAGAAAACCAGGCTGCTTTTGATGTCGTTAACAGGGAAGCCGCCCGAAAAAAGAGCCCGGTTTATGTTCTTGATTCACAGGATCTGAAAATCTTAAAAAAAACCAAGAATTACATTGATTTTTCAATAGACAACAGCTATTATTATTTTAGTGCCTTGAGAGTATGGGGAAGGGCAGGATATCAGGTCCTGAATGGCAGTCTGGCAGCTGTGGCAGCCGGAGTTCTTTTGCCCGGACTCCCCAGGGAAACGGTATACGAGGGTATCGTGAAAGCCCGGTGGCCGGGAAGGATGCAGGAAATCTATCCCGGTATCTACGTGGACGGCGGACACAATCCCGGAGCAGCAGACCGCATCGTGAAGGATCTTGAAGACTCCGGCGACCGGTGGAATCTTCTGTTTTCCGTGTGCGATGACAAGGATTACCAATCCATGATCCGACGTCTCTGTGACTTTCCCTTTGGAAGAATTTACGTAACCGGCATGCGTGATGAACGCACAGCAGCCTGGAAGAGACTCCTCAGGCTATTTGAAGAAAATACAGATTGCCCGGTATCCGGCTGGCCTGACGTCCGGTCCGGTCTGGACAAGGCAAAAAATGAGTTAAAAAGCGGTGAAAACCTTCTCTGTATGGGATCCCTCAAACTGGTTGGTGAGATCCTGAGGGAAGAGGTCGGATCTGCTTATTTCGGACAGATAGAAAGAGAGGATTAATGATGATAGATTTTGATCAGGAATTAAAGAAATTCAAACCTGCACTTGGAGTTGACGTAGGGTCTAACGACCTTTTTGATGATGATTATAAAGATATAACTGATCTGGTGGAAGAGCTGGTGGAAGACCTCAAGAAGTCTGAAAAGAAATAATCTTATAGTGCCATCAGGAGGAAGATCATGAAATGTATTAAATGTGGAAAAAATCTTGCTGCAGAGTTCTGCAATGTCTGCGGCTTTGATAATAAGCATATTGCCAAGGCTCTGAACACAGCGGATTATTATTATAATCTCGGATTGGAAAAGGCGCAGATGAGAGATCTTTCCGGTGCCGAGATCCTGCTTTTAAAAGCCTTATCCTACAATAAAGAACATAAGAATGCCCGAAACCTTCTGGGACTGGTTTACCAGGAGATGGGAGAGGGAGGCAAGGCCTACAGGCAGTGGAAGATCAGCCTGAAGGTTAACCCGGTAGAGGAAAATGCTGCTTCCCTTTACGTTAAGGAGATGGAAGAGCATCCGGCTATTTTCGAACAGATTAACGAGAGCAGCAAGAAATTCAATCTGGCCCTGTCCTATGCCAAACAAGGCAGCGATGACCTGGCCATGATCCAGATTAAAAAAGTATTATCCATTACCCCGAATTTCGTAAGAGGGCATCTGCTCTTTGCCCTCCTCCACATGCGGGCCCAGAACATGGAAGCTGCCAAAGCGGATCTTAAGCATGCTCTGGCTGTCGACCAGTTTAATACAACAGCAAGGAGATTTTTGAGAGAACTGGGTGAGGATTCCCATGCTCCCGTAGCTGTGGTCACCACCGAATCCATGCGGCCGGACAACGACAATCTCAAGAATGTCCGCCCGGTGGATCACTACGAGGATCCCAATAAAGAAACATGGAAGCAGTTTGTCTACATGATCATCGGCCTGGCCATTGGTGTTATTGCCATGTTTGTCCTGGTCATCCCCAGCGTTCGTGCGGGAGTCAGTGTCGATTACAAAGCACTCCAGAAGGAATATACCCAGATGGAGAACGAAAAAGACTCTGAGATCAGCGAGCTGAAGAATAAAAACAAGTCTCTTGAAGACGAGAATGGGGATCTGAAAAACAGTCTTTCCGTCTATGAGGCCACGAACGGCAAGGACAGTATGTACGACAGCATGCTGAAAGCCAGCAAGGCTTTTTACCAGAACGACTACATCGAATGCTCCAAACACCTGGCCAAGGTCAGCAAAGGAGACCTTCCCTCCAATACATCCAGAAAGATGTATGATGAGATGAGCGAAAAAGCCTTTGAAAGCGCCGGATCAGACCTCAAGAACAGCGGCGTAGCCAAGTACAACAGTTACAAGTACGCAGACTCCCTCAAAGACCTGGAAGACTCCTACAAGTATAAGCAGGACTACGACACCCTTTACTATATCGGAATGTGCAAGAAACAGCTCGGCCGTACCGATGAAGCAAAAGAAGATTTCTATGAGATTATCAATGAATGCGGTAATAATGAACTGATCATCAAGACAGCAAACTACGGACTGGAATTGCTCAAAGAAGACGCGATCAACGAAGCGAAAAAGCATAAAGAAAGCGGGAACAGCGGCCAGGACGACAGCTCAGAAGAAGACGGCAGTGCTGACAGCAGCGAAGCTGAGTAAAGAGAAAGTATTTAAACTTGAAGAAAAAAGCACCGGCAAAATGCATCATGCATTTTGCCGGTGTTTTTTCTTAAGTGTAGAGGATAAGGAGAAAGATCTTCCTTATCCGGTCAGTTTTACCGGTTACTCCCGGGCTCCGGGGATCAGGCCGTTAGGCAGCTGCGGCTGCGTTTGCTGTTGCTGCTGTTGTTGTTCCTGTTTCTTCTTCTCTTCTTCTTCCTTCTTCTTTTTCTCCTCTTCTTCTTTCCATTTCTTTGTGTGTTTTGTACACAGGTAGGTCTTGGGGTCGAAGGTCAGGAAATATTTGGCGTCCTCAGTCTTATTGGAGGCTCCTTTGCCTTTGAGACGGTAGACCCTTCTGGTAGTTTTGGGACAATATTCCCCGGCGACATGTTTGGTCTCGGAGCAGAGCTTTACTGCTATGTGGGAATCACAAGTGCCCTTGGGTGCCGTGCCTTTGGCAAAGTATTCTGTTCGTACCATGGAGTGTTCCGGGTCGTCGGAACATACATGGTCGATGGGAATTTTTCCGGATTTTATGCAGATGGTCTTCTTTTCAATGGAATCACAGGCCGGGAAGCTTTTTGCTTTCAACTTCTTCGTAGCGATTACCTTGTCCATGATTTTTTTCCAGATCACCTTGTGATAATCCTTGTCGTTCCTGAGGTTGGTGTTATAGTCATAGCCGGTCCAGATGGAGGCGGTGTAGTAAGGAGTATATCCGCAGAACCAGTAGTCGTAGTTGTTGGATGTGGTTCCCGTCTTGCCGGCGGTGGCCATGCTGGATGTCAGCTGGGCTTCCGTGCCGGTTCCCTCGGCCACAACGTCCTCCATGGCATCCGTCAGCAGCCAGGCTGTAGATTCTTCCATGACCTTTACAGGCTGTGTCTTGTTCTCCAGGATTACATTGCCCTCCATGTCGGTGACTTTGGTGTAGAGGATGGGCTGGTTGTAGTTCCCCTTGTTGGCAATGGAGGCGTAGGCCCCTGTCAGCTCCAGGTTGGTTACTCCATCCGTAATACCGCCCAGGGCCAGGGACTGGTGGATATCACTCTCCAGAACCCCGTTTTCGCCGGTTCGGCTGGAAACCAAAGTCGTGAATCCCAGTTTCTTCAGATAGTCGAATCCAACCTGGGGAGTGATCTTTGTGAGGGTTTTGACGGCCAGAATATTGTTGGAGTCCGTGATGGCATCCCGGACGGTCATCATCCCCTCGTAGTGTCCCTTTTCAAAGTTGTCGATTTTTTTGCCGTTCTCGTATTTGTAAGGAGCGTCTTCCATGACGGTAGCCAAGGTTATTTTCCCGGAATCCAGAGCCGGGGCGTAGGCTGACAGGATCTTGAAAGTGGATCCGGGCTGTCTTTTTACGGCGGTTGCGCGGTTAAGGGCCAGGTCGTCTTTCTTCTCCCCCCTGCCGCCTACCAGTACTTTGATCTGTCCCGTTTTCTGGTCAATCATGGTGTAGGACAGCTGGGGCTGCATTACATAATTAACGGCTTCAAGGGTGATGGTATCGTCTTTTTTCAGAACGGCCTTTTTAAATTTGGCGGCCGCTTTTTCCAGTTTCTCTCTGGATTTGTAGGTTGTCTTGTAGTCATTCTTTTTTTTCTTTTTTCTGAAATAATTGCGAACATCCAGCTCGGAATAAGTCTGCTCGGTCCCGTCTGCATGTTTTACGGTCAATTCATACTCCAGATCATATCTGGTCTCCACAGGATAGTTTTTCTTATTGTTGATCACCGAGTCCGCGATAGCCTGCATGTCGGAATCCTGGGTGGAGTAGATCCGAAGCCCTCCCCGGTATACCAGATTGTAAGCCTGTGATTGGGTGAATTTTTTCTGGGCCTGCAGATCTTCCACCAGCTGGGTGATCAGGGCATCCGTGAAATAAGAGTATACAGATTGGGTTTTCTGCCTTTCGGTATTTGTGGCAATCTGCTGATAAACATCATCATTCAAAGCGGTCTGATACTGATCGTTGGTGATGAAACGAAGATCATACATTTTCTGCAGAACCAGTTTCCGCCTTGCTTCATTGGCTTCCGGATAATCGACCGGATTCAGGGCAGAAGGATTCTTGGTGATGCCGGCAAGAACGGCACACTCGGACAGGGACAGGTCAGAAGCATGTTTGCCGAAATAGTAATCAGCCGCTGCCTCGACACCCAGGTTGCCCTTGCCCAGATTGATGGTGTTCAGATAATTCATAAGGATGTTTTCCTTACTGTACTTCTGTTCCACATCAAGGGCCATGCATTGTTCCTGGATCTTGCGGTGGAGTCTGGAAATAAAATGACGCTCTCTGCCCGTGTCAAATACATTATTTTTAATAAGCTGCTGTGTGATGGTGCTGGCCCCCTGACTTGCCGACCCACTCCGCATGTCGGTGATGAGGGCACGAATAATGCCCCTCAGGTCGATACCGTTGTGCTCGTAAAAACGTTCATCTTCTATGGCGATGAAAGCATTTTTCAGATTGTCCGGTGCCTCATCGACTATAATTCGCTTGGAATAAAAGTCAGACAGCTGCTGAACCGAGTTCTTCCGGTCATCATAAATGATGGTCATGGTTTCCTTTGGCTCAAGGGAATACCCTTCAGGTATGTCATCAAGGACACCCCGGAAGGATCCGTAAAGGAAACCGGCTGTTCCCGCAGCGATGGTCAGAACAAGGATGAATAAAAGGTAGAAGAGGATAGCACCTGCTGCTGTTCGAACCCGGACTTTGGAAGAATACAGTTTCTTCCGCTTCTCCGTGATCGATTTTTCATTGTAGATCATATTGCTGCTCCAAATTTAGCTTTTTTAATTTATCTGACAGGCACAATCTCGATCCAGTAGCCATCCGGATCATTGATAAAGTAAATACCCATCTCGGGATTTTCAAAACAGATACATCCCATCTCCTCATGCTTCTTATGGAAAGCGTCAAATTCATCCGTAACAAAGGCAAGGTGGAATTCCTCATCACCAAGGTCATAGGGTCTGTCCATATCCCTCAGCCAGGTCAGCTCCAGCTGAAAACCGGTTCTTCCGTCACCCAGATAGACAATTTTATGTCTTCCGTCAGCGGCTTCCTTTGACCGGACAACATCAAGCCCGATGGCCTCCTTATAAAAAGCAATACTCTTGTCGAGATCCAGTACATTGAAATTGAAATGTGCAAATTGAATCATAGCCTGTGTCCTTTCTTTAAAAAATGGCATAGCAGGTTAATTTGATGTCCTTCTTAAAATGTCTGTTCCTTATACAAAGATATAGGGTTACAGATTACAAATGACTATGCATTGCTTGTCATTAATTCATAGTCATAATCTATGCTATCATAACATATCTTCTAAGAGCTTGGCAAATGAAGGGGGCCGGAGACCTGGACAAAGTTTTGTAGTTCAGTTACAGAATTGTTATTGTTGTGTTACAAAAAGAAAAAATAAAGAAAATTGAAAGAAAAATGACAAAAATTGATTGCGAGAAGCTTTAAATAATAGTAATATGAGATAAATATGTGCCAAAAAGGTATGACATTTACATCATTATGCAGGATCTGGAGGAAAATAGAGGATATGAGAAAGAAAAGAGCAGCAGTGACATTTTTTTTGATGGTGATTTTACTACTGGGCATGTGGTCCTATCAGCCGGTTCATGCGGCGAGCAAATATGTGATTTACGTTAATCGCAGGAGTAATATCGTCAACGTCGTCCGCAGGAAAAGCGGCAAGGTGATCCGGTCCATGTACTGCTCCACCGGAAGAGGCTACGCTACACCCGCCGGGACTTTTTTTATCGGGGAAAAATATCGCTGGCATACCCTCTATCAGGGACATGTGGGCCAGTACTGCAGCAGGATTACCGGACATATCTTATTTCACTCTGTACCGGCAGTAGCCTGGAGCAGCAAGGCTGTTCCAACCAAAGCATTTAACCAGTTAGGAAGCCAGGCCTCCCTGGGATGTGTCCGACTGGCCTGCGGAGATGCCTGCTGGATCTACAGATATTGCAGGAGCGGAACCAAGGTAATCATCGGGGAGAGAAGAAAGCTGAAAAAACCCAAATACAGCCGAATCATCATGTCCACCAAAAAAAAGAACAACTGGGATCCGACAGACCCCAACAAAAAGAATCCCTACCGCCCGGTTCTGAAGAAAAGTGAAGAAGGAAAAAAAGCCATTGCCTTTGGATCGGTTATTGATATCAAAAAACTGGTCAAGGTAAAATCCCAGGTCACCTCTACGGAGCTTCTTCAAAAAAATATTAAAGCAAAAGGGAGAATCAATACAAAGAAAGCCGGGAAGTACAAAGTAAAGGTTACCGTACGGGATCCAAGAACAAGACTGTCCAGAACCAAAACCTTTACTTTTACGGTGGCAAAAGAACAGGCAGCTGCCGCAGGCCAGGCTGCAGTCAAAGGACAACAGACAGCAGAAGGCCAGACGGCAGGCAAAGGGCAGGCAGCCGCCGCAGCCCCGACAGCGGCCAAAGGGCAGCCGGCAGTCAAAGATCAGACAACGAAAGCGGAAGATCTTAAAAAAGCCGAAGCTGCCGTAAAAGAAAAATCATCCGGAAAAGAAATAAAGAAAGACGGAAAAGCAGTAAAAACCAAACCGGCTAAGAAGGAAGA
>CADBME010000176.1 GCA_902795715.1 uncultured Lachnospiraceae bacterium
AATCGGGATTTGTTGAACTGATTGTATTACCAGTGCCGGATAATACTTGTGCTATATTTTTCTTGTAATACGGTTGATTCGGTGTACTGAGAAAAATATAACATGATTTCTATGGTCAAAGCACAGAAAGTGTGTTATATTCTTCTTGAGCAAAAATAAAATCTATTTGAAAGAAAAATATAACACAATCAATTATAAGGGATTTTGATATGATCATAGGAAGAGAAAATGAAATAGAAAAGTTGAATGAATTATATGACAACGGCAGCGCTGAATTGGTTGCCTTATATGGAAGGAGAAGGGTCGGGAAGACATTCCTTGTTGATGAAGTTTTTAATAATCGCTTAACTTTTCATCATTCCGGACTGTCACCAATAGATGATCGGTATAAAACTACCTCTGGAAGAAGAAGCAAAATGAAGGATCAGTTAAAGCATTTCTATCGCTCTCTGCTTATACAGGGCATGAAAAAGAGCAAACAACCATCTTCATGGCTGGATGCGTTCTATATGCTTGAGGATTTTCTTCAGGAGCGAGATGATGGTGAAAACAGGCTGCTTGTTTTCCTTGATGAAATACAGTGGCTGGACACTCCAAGGTCCGGATTTATGACCGGATTTGAGGCGTTCTGGAATGGATGGGCCTGTCATAGAAGCAATATCATGGTCATTGTTTGTGGGAGTTCAACATCCTGGATCATGGACAATCTGATCAACAACCATGGCGGTCTCTATGGCCGTATCACATACCAGATAAAACTGGATCCGTTTTCACTTTATGAATGCGAAAAGTATTTCAATGAAAAAGGTTTTGAAATATCCAGATATGATATCACATTTGCTTACATGGCTGTGGGCGGTATTCCATATTATCTCAGATATTTTGACAGGAAAATGAGCCTTGCACAGAATATTGAAACAGTTTTCTTCAGAAGCAATGCTCCACTAAAGGATGAGTATGACAGGCTATTTTCATCACTGTTCGTAAATCCTGATACAATGAAGTCTATTGTAGAAGCTATTGGAAGCAAAAATCGGGGACTGACCCGACAGGAAGTGCTTGAAAAAACCGGAATAGCAAATAGCGGAGAGTTTTCAAATTACTTGAAAGCTCTCATATCAGGCTCATTTATAATAAAGTATTGTTCGTTTGGATGCAGCAAGAAAGAAGTGTATTATAAACTCGTCGATCCATTCTGTATTTTTTATCTTAAATTTGTCAAAAACGACATGCTCAAACAGCGCCTTTCGTGGATAAATATTGTTGACTCAGGAATGGTCACTGCCTGGAAGGGGTATGCATTTGAAAATGTTTGTTTTAATCACATCAGACAGATCAAAGCAGCACTTGGGATTAGCGGGGTTTCAACTACAGAATCCCTATGGTCAAAACGAGGAGATGAAGACTCTGCCGGAGCGCAGATCGATCTGCTTATTGAGAGAAAAGACAATGTAATCAACATGTGCGAGGCTAAATTCTACAATGATGAGTTCTCCGTTGATCGTAATTATCATTTCACTCTCGTCAGGAGGAAAAATATGGTGCTGGATATGGTATCGCCAAGGATAGCAGTTCATAATACACTGATAACAACATATGGACTGAAGCGGAATGAATACAGCGGGGATTTTATTAACATAGTTACACTAGAAGACCTGTTTGAGAAATAGTTATAGTAAACGACATTATTAACTTTACTTAAAGCTACAAAGGCTCCTCAATTGTTGATTGGGTTGGAACCAGGCTTCAAATGCACTGTCAACTGTCTCCTTTAGTTTTGATAACGCTGAGAAGAAGACATTATGGGTATTCTCCTTCCTATTGAAATATAGCATAGGAAGCTATAGTAAACAAGTATTTGATTATACGAGGAAATACAGATAAAATAGTAACAGATGAGAACAAGCAGCAGCTGGCGAAAAGATAGGTTTTTATCTAAAGATGTGATTGACACCCCGTACCGGATTTAGGAAAACAAATACAGGAGGTATAAGACAATGATGAAAACAGAAGAATTAAAACTTACAGGAGAATGGGATAAAACTTTTGCAAAGAGTGATCAGGTGGACCACCGTAAGGTGACATTTGTAAACCATTTTGGTATTACGCTTGCGGCGGATCTGTATGTCCCGAAGCATGCACAGGGAAAGCTTCCGGCCATTGCGGTAGCAGGTCCTTTTGGAGCCTGTAAAGAACAGGCATCAGGACTTTACGCCCAGACCATGGCGGAACGTGGTTTCCTTACTATCGCATTTGACCCGTCATTTACCGGTGAGTCAGGTGGATCCCCCCGGGCCATGCATTCTCCGGATATCGATGTGGAAGACTTCCAGGCAGCAGTGGATTTCCTTTCCGTTCAGGACAATGTTGATCCTGACAGGATAGGGATCATCGGTATCTGCGGCTGGGGTGGAATGGCCTTGCAGACGGCATGCTTTGATACAAGAGTCAAGGCGAGTGTCATATCTACCATGTATGATATGTCCCGCGTAGCAGGAAATGGATACTTTGACTCCGCAGACAGTAAGGAAGCGAGAAAAGCAGCCAGAGAATCTGTCAATAAACAGCGTACTGAGGATTACAGGAATGGCAGCTATGCAAGGGCAGGCGGCGTGGTGGATCCGCTTCCGGAGGATGCTCCCTTTTTCGTAAAGGATTATTATGACTATTATAAAACCCAAAGAGGCTATCATGCCCGGTCTCTCAATTCCAATGACGGATGGGCGATAACTGCCGGTACATCTCTTGCCAATACAAGACTGTTTACTTACGCCGGGGAGATTGACGGCGCAGTGCTCATGATCCACGGAGAAAAGGCACATTCCTGCTATATGAGTAAGGATGCATTTAAACTGCTGAAGGGAGACAACAAGGAGCTTCTGATCATCCCCGATGCAGTTCATACAGACCTTTATGATGGAGGAGAGCATGACTATATTCCCTTTGACAAAATGACAGCTTTCTTTAATGAATATCTCGTGTAACTGTTAAGTACCTTTGACTGCATGGGCTGATTCAATAAAACATGGCGAATGCAATATTATATCCAATGATCTTTATGGTTCTGAGAGTTACGATTCTTTACTATTTATTTATAAATAACAGGAGTTATGATTATGGGAAAAAATGTGTTAATTATCTCGACAAGTCCCCGCGTGGGAAGCAATTCCGAACTGCTGGCTTCAGAGTTTGCAAGAGGTGCAAAGCAGGCAGGTCATAAGGTGGAGCAGATCAGCCTTCGCGGAAAGGATATACAGTTTTGCAGAGGCTGTTTTGTCTGTCAGCAGACAAAGAGATGCGTGATACGGGATGATGCAGACCTGATCGAGCAGAAGATGGAGAAGGCTGACGTGCTTGTGTTTGCAACACCCATTTACTATTACGAGATGAGTGGTCAGATGAAAACCATGCTGGATCGTGGTAATCCTCTTTATACGACAGATTATGCTTTCAGGGACATATATTTAATCTGTACAGCGGCAGAGGATGAGGAGCATGTCTGGGAAAGGGCAAGAAGCGGTCTGGAGGGATGGATCGAATGCTTTTCAAAGGCAAGGCTTGCAGGCTGCGTATTCGGCGGGAATGTAACAGAGGTCAATGCCGTGACCGGTAATCCGGCTATGGAGAAAGCCTATGAGATGGGTCAAAGGATCTGACGGAGAAAGTGGCTTGAAACGAAGCAGAAAAGAAGATTTGATGAAGATATTAGTATGAGACGAGGCAGAAAAGAAATTTGACGAAGATATCAGCATGTGATGAGATGGAAAAGATAATCAGAAGGAGATTTTATCATGAAAAATAAATCTATATACATAATATTGTTGTGCATGATTTTTAGTTTTCTTCTGGCCGGATGCGGTGCTGATGGTACAAAAGAGAAGGTGAGCCAGGCTGAATCGAAGCCTGCACCATCCGGTCTATCCGGTCAGGAAAAGACTGAAGCGGGCAAAAAAACTGAAGAAGGAGAAGATATGCCTGTATATTCATATACAACACAGGAGCTATGGGTACAGAACGGTGATATGAAGATCTATGGCATCTCCTATGTTCCGGACAGGAATGAAGCTGTACCCCTGGTAATATTCTCCCATGAACTGGGAAATGATCATACATCCGGAGAGCGGTATGCCGAAAGACTGGCCCAGGCCGGATATGCAGCCTATATCTTTGATTTCTGCGGCGGTACGGTCGGTGGAAACAAAAGTGACGGAAGCAACAAGGAAATGTCTGTTCTTACAGAAGCATCAGATCTGGAAGCGGTGCTAAGCTCCGCTAAGACATGGGATTTTGTTGATCCTGACAGGATCTTTCTTCTGGGAGGCAGCATGGGAGGCCTTGTCACGACGATAGTTGGCAGTGAACATCAGGATGAGATTGCCGGAATGATGCTTATGTACCCGGCTCTGTCGGCAAAGGCTGACAGCGGCGAAGAAGACTATGGGGAAGAAGAAGAGATCCCTGAAGATGTCAGTTTGTTTGGCGGATGGATCCATGTAGGGAGAAAGTATATCACCGACCTGCGGATGGTTGATTTTAATCAGCTGCTTTCATCCTATAAGGGACATATGCTGCTCCTTCACGGAGATAAAGACAACACTGTCCCGCTCTCCTGGTCAGAAGAGGCAAAGGAGATGATTCCGGACTGTGATTTTCATGTGATAGAAGACGGAGGACACGAGTTCTTCGGCCAGCCGTTTGAAGATGCCATGTCCTATATAATGGACTATCTGGACACACAGCTGAATCATGGAGCAGAAAAAGAAGACAGTGGTGATGCGCAGGGGGAGTCCGGAAAAAGGAAGAAAGCTGTAGAAGACAGTGGTGATGCACAGATGGAATCCGGAAAAAGAAGGGAAACAGCAGAAGATGGAAAGGAAATGAAGATGTCCGTTAACGGAACTGAGGTTGAGGTTGCATGGGAAGACAATGCGTCTGTGGACGCTCTCAGGGAATTAGCGGCAAAAGGGTTGGAAATCAGGATGTCCATGTACGGTGGCTTCGAACAGGTTGGCCGGATCGGACAGGACATCCCGGCAAAGGATGAACAGATAACAACGGAGGCAGGCGATATCGTACTATATTCTGGCAACCAGTTTGTGGTTTTCTACGGTTCCAATTCCTGGGCCTATACAAGGCTTGGACATATTACAGATCAAACTGCTGAAGAGTTGGAAGAACTGCTGGGGAATGGTGGTGTGACCATCACGATCAGCAGGGTATAAATTTTTCGATCTATACGGTTGATATTTGTTCGGTCAGCTTGCCTTCCTATATTTCAACGATGCTATGAGTCCGCTCGGTTGACCGAGTCAGTCTATAGGCCAAAGGATCTGAGTAATGACAGAACAGGAAGGAATATGTAAGATGCAGAATAGGTTATTATTTATTTTGATGTTGACAATGACAGCGCTGAGTGTCTGCCTTGCCGGCTGCGGCAGCCCTGACAGCAAGACAGGGGCCGTGGCAGGGACGGCAGCCTCTTCTGAAGCACAGGTTCAGGAAACAGCAGAGACTTCAGAGGAAAGCATGGAAAATGCAGAGAATGTGACGAAGACGAAAGAAGAAACCATGGAAAATGCAGAGAATGTGACCCAGAACGAAGAGGGAAAGGCTGTAGCCAAAGACGGTGCAGACATGCAGACAGACGATCCGTCCATGCCAACCAGGATCCCCATGGAGGGAGGAACAAAGATCAACATGCATTTTGGCGACAAAGTAATTCCGGGAGTGCTGAATGATTCTGACACTGCAAAAGCCCTGATTGAAAAACTGCCCATAACACAGCATGTGAGCAGATATTCCCATGACTTCTGTGGAGTGACGGAGGAGCTTCCTTATAAAGAGGATGAGGTACACTATGGCTGGCTGAATGGTGATATTGACTATGCGACCGATGCCCCTTATTTTACGATCCTTTTTGAGGATGAAGATGTGTCAGAACAGTATGGATACCAGGTAAATATTGGTGTGATTACCTGTCCTTTAGAAGAAATTGCTGCTTTGCAGG